>NZ_CP079868.1 GCF_025263565.1 Mycobacterium sp. SMC-8 | reverse complement strand
ACATACGTCTCCTACCGCATGCCCCCGACAAACACGCACTGGTCTGCGTAACCCGTGGGCAGGCTGCTCGCGAAAAGATCTTGTTTGTTGGCGAACCGAAGTGTTGCGGCGGGGCTAGACATCCCAGGACCGTAGGTTGTCAAGCGGCTTGGGTATCTGGGGTGGGCTGGCGGTGTGCCCAGGCTTTGTGTTCGTCGTAGGCGGTGTGGTGGCGCAGGCAGCCGTGCAGGATGCCGACGAGGCGGTTACCGAGGGCGCGTAAGGCTTGGTGGTGGGTATCGCCGGCGGCGCGGTGCTGGTCATAGAACGTGCGGGCACCGGGACTGTTGGTCAGGGCGCAGAAGGCCCATTGGTCGATCGCGTCGTAGAGGCGGCGGTTGCGGACGTGGCGGGCCAGCACGGCGCGTTTCTTGCCCGACGCGACGGTTAGTGGTGAGGTTCCGGCGTAGTTTTTGCGAGACTTGCCGGTGGTGTAGCGGTTCGGGTCGTCCCCGAACTCACCGAGCACCCGGGCGCCGAGGATGACACCGAGTCCTGGCAGGGAGAGGTAGATGTCGGCGTCCGGGTGTGTCTCAAAATGTGTCGCCAGTTCGGTCTCGAGGGCGGCGATCTGATGGTTGATCTCGGCGATGATGGCGACCGCTGCGCGGGTGCTCGCCCCGAACGCGGCGGTGACCGCGGGCGGGGCGGCGAGGTGCTCGGTGCGCAGGGCGGTTTGAATCTCCAGCGCTCTGGCGTCGAGGTTGCGTTGTCGGCCCGCGGCTTTGAGTGCCGATCGGATCTTGGAGACGCTCAAGCGGGCGGGCGTCGGCCGGGGTGAATGCGCGACCCAGGATGGCCAGGGCATCGCGGTCAGACAGCGAGTCGAAGGCCTCCAACGCGCCCGGGTAGTACTCCCGCAGCGCCGAGCGCAGTGCGTTGGTGTTGCGGTTGCGCGCCCAGATCAGGTTCTGATGGGTCCGGGCCAGCACCTTGATCGCCTCCACGTCGGGGGTGTCCCCGGCGATCGGACGGTGGTTGTGGCGGTCGGTGCGCACCAGATCGGCCAACACCTTGGCGTCGGCGGCATCGGACTTCGCGCCCGATACCTGGTGGCGGTCGCGGTAGCGGGCCACCGCGAGCGGGTTGACGGCGAACACCTGGTAACCGGCTCCGGCCAGCGCTTCGACCCACAAGCCGCGGTCGGTTTCGATGCCGATCACCACCTGGTCAGGTTCGTCGGCGTGGGTGGCCACCAGTTCGTGGAACCCACCGATCCCGGCAAGTCCCTCCGGGAGCCGACGCGATGCCAGCGTGATCCCGTCGGCGTCCATCAAATGTATGTCGTGGTGGTCCTCGGCCCAATCGTCTCCAACGAAGATCGTCAACTCGCCTCCCTGCTCGATATCGGGTGAAACCTGTTCGAGCCGAAGGACACCCGGCGGCAACCTAATGGATCAGTGCTCGAAGCACGACACCCCATCAGCGCTATAGGTGACCTCACCGACCGGCCGGGGCACGATCTAGCCCTAGAAGTCGAAAAGCGCCTCAGGGCGTGCACAGTGCTCACCGGCCAGCGGCTCGGTGACCAGCGTCCCCTCAACAGATCGCTATCGGGTGAAGACTCGCTGGTCGACTCCCATTAGCCTCGATCTTTCACGTGGCGGGTAGTTGAGGTCTTTTCGTGGCGTGGGTGGGCGGTTCTGACGTGGGCGGCCTGGGGTTCCGGCGTTGCGTCTCGCCGGTGCTCCTGGGTCCTTTGCTCGTCGGAATGGTTTCTGTGTTTTAGGTGGGTTGCAGTGCGGTCCAGCCGAATTCGATGAGGTCGCTCCACGGCCAGCCTCTTGGCAGCCGTAGGTAGCGGCGACGCCCTGAGGTGATGATGCGTCCGGCGACGGCAAGCAGGCGCAGGCGTAGTCGTTTGGGTTCCCAGCCTCTGGCCGGGTGGCCGGTGAAGGCCAGGACTTGGGTCCAGACCAGCAGGTCAGCGGCCAGCAGGGTGATCTCCAGCCAGATCTGATTCTGGGCGAACCCGTGAAACGGCAGGTTGGTCAGTCCGGTGTCTTTGAGGTTGCGGATGCGGTCTTCCGCGCGGGCGCGTTGACGGTGCCGGACTTCGAGATCGCAGATCGACCAACCGCGGGTGTTGGTCGCAAAGCACGTGATCCGCCACCCGTTGTCATCGGTCAGGCGCAACTGCGCGCCGGGATGGGGACGTTCTCGGCGGGCGATGACCCGCATCCCTGCCGGCCAGCCTTTCAGCGTGTCGGGCAGGTAGCGGGTCAACTCAGCGACCTGGGCGCCCTCGCGTGGTGTGCCGTCGCCGTCGAGGGCAGCCCGCCACGCCCGCCGCGGGACCCGGCGCAGCGCTTCGACGATCGGGGGCATGCCGTAGAACCCGACTGAGTACTGCAGTCCCAGGTCGGTGATGTGGTGCAGGAAGTCCTTGACCCCGCCACCGGTGTCGGTGCGCACCAGCACCCGGGCCCGTTCGGGTTCGGGCAGTTGGGCCAACGCGGCATCCAGGACACTGATGTGGTCAGCAGCGCTGTTGGAGCCGGCTGAGCCGGGTCGCAGCAACCCGACCAGGGCTTCACCGGATCCGTGGCTGCCGTGGTCGACGAAGGCGAGCATGGGATGAAACCCGTATCCGTACTTGAAGGTTGGGGTGGCGCCCTGTTTGTCGCTGTGGGCGGTCACCAGGGTGGCGTCCAGATCGACGATGACCTGGCTGCCTGAGGTACCGGCCAGCGGTTGCTGGCGCCGCCATATGTGCGCGCGGGCTGCTGCCCGGGCCGCGCGGATCGCCGCAACGGCGGCATCGACGTCGCCGGCCAGCGTGGCGATCAGACGTGACACGGTGGCATCGGAGGCCACCGCCCCGAACAGCTCGGGCTGAGCACGCACCACCGCGATATCGGCGGCACAGTCACCGCCGAGTGCCACCGCGATCGCGACATCGGTGAGCACCTTGGCCGGGTCGTGCAGGGTTCGTGGTGCCCGCCACCGCTTCAAGACCTCTGACATGGCCTTTTCCAGTCCCGAGACGTGCAGCGTCCGAGCCAACAGCAGCCCGCCGGCCGACGAGACCAACGACTCGCGACCTGAATCCACCAGCAGAGAACGAACCGCGCTACGCTTCACCTACGGAGTGCCTTCCCGCTTTGTGAACATGGACCCTAGACAAGTCACATTTTCTCAAACAGGACAGGCACTTCCGTGCATTACAGGTCGTGTCAACAGCCTATTTCACGAAACGTCGAGGTTAGGCAGTGTGTACTTCGAAGGGCCGCGCCAGAAATAGCCTACAAGTAGAGAAACCGTCTCAATTGTTGGTGGGTGTCGAATATGAGGCCGTAGGAGCGCTCGGACCCGATCTGCGTGGACTTCGCTCGCATATATGCGAAGAGTTGCGCCTCAACATCGTCGATTTCCATTCCATTCGGACAGATCGATAGGAAGAAGGCTGGACGCTCCCACGTGCTCTCGAATGAGAAGGCCCCGTGGTGTTCGTCGCTGTCATCCTCGGTCCGACGGCCAAGTTCAACGATCATGTCGAGCAGCTGTTGTTGCGCCTCGCCCGCCAACGAGAGAAGGTCGGCCCCGCAGCGCAGCCACCCTGGTTGGCGTAAGGCGGCGATCGCGTCAACGAGCTCCAGCATCGCTGGGACGGCGTTGAATGACGGCTTCTCGGGTAATTCGGTCCCCTCGTGTTCGTGCCGATCCATCCATGCGTTGAGCTCGACGCAATGGTCGTCGACCATGTTGACGGCGTCTTCCTCATCAGCGTCGACCCAGAGATCTCCTTGGAGGAAGGTCATGTAAAGGTCAAGTTCGTCAAGTGCCCAGAAGTGAGTGGTGACCGGACTGTCCGTTCGAACCCTGAGGTAGTGCAAGAACTCTGCAGGTCGATCGCAAACGGCGGCGATGGTAGTGAGGTCGTGCAGCGAGGTGATCCATGGGGGTTTGTCCTCGCCCACAATTCCGGCCTGCTGCAGTCGACCGATCGCGGTACCCAGTGGGCCGACATCGTCTAGAAGCGCCGCCACGCAACGGACCTCCCGGATTTGCGACAAGTCCAGCCAGCTCTTGTCGGCGAGCCAGATGCCCCGGTTGATTTCGATGAGACGTTCGATCCGTTTAGCCTGTTCACAAGCGTCGCCGATGGTTGCGGCGAGATCGCGCGAAAGTCGTGTGACGTCTCCTCGTCGCGACTGCTCGGCCATCGACTTGCCTTTCGTCTCCACGACGATCGCAACGTCGTCGATGATGAAGAGGCCATCGCCTTCAACTTGCTTGCCGACCGCGGCGGGGTTCGCACACCCGGACCCAAGCTGGCCGATTTCCTCGTTTTTTTCGGGTGCAAAGTACTTGAATGCAGTGTGCGACGGGGCGGTCTCAAGAATCGACGCGAGCCCGTCGAGCGCGATCTGCTCGCTCATTGCGACGCGAATTTTCTGGTCGTACGCGGTGAAATCCTTACCGTTCGAAGTGAGCGCCTTCTCGAAGATCCTCCGCAACGAGTCGTTTCCCACCTCATTTGACGTCGATACAAAGTGGCCGGCACCGTCGGAAACGAGCGGCGTGCCCAAGAACGGATTCGTCCCGACCAGCATGTCGTAGATACGGTCCGTCGCAGATATCGCTGAGTCGAAGAACTGAGAGAACGAAGTCAAGACAGCAAGCGCCGTCTCATCGTCGACACCTGCCAAGGGCGCAACGTCGTTCGCGGAAATCGTGGCCCGATCTCCCGGCAGAAACATCAGAGCAACCATTTGCGACACCACTTCCTCCGCTTCGGCTGCTGGTATCTGGCCTGGCGGAACGCCCTGGTTGCGCAACATGATCTCCGCGGTTCCATTCCGGAGCTCAGTCATCCGCTGCGATGACACCTCCCTGATGCCTTCACGAACTGCGACGACCTGCGGGTAGGTGTATCCCAAGTGTTTTTGCATGAGGCTAGCCGCCCGCTCGTTGTCGAAGAGCCGAGCTTCGTGCGCATCCCGAACGCTGCTGTACTGCAAGTTGCGGATGCCCATGACCGCGCCTTGATACTCGGCGGCGAGCATCGAGAGAGGGTCACCGTTCAAGGCCGCCTCGGCGAGTTGGCGCGCCTGCGCAAGCCGCATCAAGCGCAAGGCGCGCTGATGTAACTCGTTCACAGCCACGTGGGGTCTGGTTTCGTCGCGCGGAAGTGCGCTCGGTTTCCGAGATCCCCGAGAAAGCAACACGGCGGCCACGATCTCGATGACAAGCGCGCTGCCACCGGGCGCAGCTTGGGGAGCCACACCGAGTTCACGTAGTCGCATCAGCTCAATGACGTCGAACGCGTCGGCGTCTCGTACCAGAGCCGCCATCGCATCGACCTCAAGCTGGATCTGTTCGCGCAAAATGGTCCGCACCGCGGCAACTGACTTACAACCGGCGAAAAGGCTTATATCGCTGACCATATCGGCGAGATCGCCTTTTTCGAATCTGGCAGGACCGCCGTCTTGTCTGAGACCAAGTGGATCAAGCTGCCTTCGACGAGGAGCGCCTTTGGGCCCCCTCTTCTTGCATCGCTTCCGCACCTGACTCCAATCCCCGTAACCCGCCGACCGGACGTTTGAGTAGACGACCAGGTGGGCGCACATCGTGCGGGCGTCAAGGTACTCGTCGTGTCCGACAACGAGGCCTTCGCCGAACACGCCGCCGGCATGGACCCCCCGCGCCGGCACGACCGACGGCCGAGGACAGCAGCAATTGGGAAATGGTTGAAGGCTCAATCCCCAGACGCCATTTCCAACAAGTCAAAGTCCGAACTGTCGAACTGGCGGTTCACAAGCTTCCCGGGGACTTGCGCCTCTAACTCCCGCATCTGTGGATCAGGCGCACTCCTTCGAGGCTGCCCACACAAAAACAAAGGTCACGACCCATTTCTGGATCGTGACCTTTATGCCTGCAGTTCGTAGAACCGCTCCGTGGTGTGCGGTACGTTTCAGCTGTTCCGAGCGCCCTTCGCGAAATCGGTTCCAGCGGTTTTATGTGGAATCTCCAGCGAATTATTCGGCGCACGCAACGCGAACTGGATTACCCCGCGGTGCGGGTTGACGAGGCCGTGTGGCGGCTTCTTGTGCGAGTTCGGCGCCGATGCAGGCTCGCGGATCTGCCGCGGGAGACAGCGCTGCCGGCGACTGATCCGCCCCGGCGTGTCCGGAGAGTTCTTCTGTTGGGAAGGATGGGCACGTGGGAACGAAGTCATCGAAGCGGTATCCAGACGAGCTGAAGGCGCGAGCGGTGCAGATGGTGGCCGATCTGCGCAGCGACACGGTCTCGGAGTGGGAGGCGATGGGCCGGGTTGCTGATCTGCTGGGCGTCGGTACCGCCGAGACGGTGCGCAAATGGGTCCGCCAGGCCGAGATCGACGCCGGAGATCGGGCTGGGCAGACCAGCGAGGAATCCGAGGTCCTGCGCAAGCTGCGCCGGGAGAACGCTGAACTCAAGCGGGCCAACGCGATTTTGAAGGCGGCGTCGGTTTTCTTCGCTGCCGAGCTCGACCGGCCGTCTCAGTAGTCGTGGAGTTCATCAGCGCCCACCAGCACATGCGTGTGGGCGCTGATGGTCTCAAGTGGGGTGTCGAGTCGATGTGCGCCGTGCTCTCGGAGTTCGGCGTCGTGATCGCCCCGTCGACGTATTACGCCCACCGCGCCCGCCGTGGCCCCTCGAAGGCGGACTGGACTGATGCGCAGGTGATCGACGCCATCTGGCGGCTGCGCCGATCCAACAAGCTGTTCGCGGTTCTGGGTGCCCGTAAGACGTGGATTGTGTTGCGTACCAACGGACTCGATGTCTCACGGTGTGTTGTGGAGCGGGTCATGCGGGAGATGGGTTGGCGGGGTGCGTGCAAGCGCCGCCGGGTGCGCACCACCATTGCTGATCCGGCAGCAACGCGAGCTCCGGATCGGGTCGCGCGGCATTTCGTCGCCGGCGCGCCGGACCGTTTGTGGGTGGCCGATTTCACGTACTGCCGGACCCGTGCCGGCTGGGCCTACACAGCGTTCGTGACCGACGTCTACGCCCGCAAGATCGTAGGCTGGAAGGTGGCCACCGAGATGACCCAGAAGCTGGTGACCGATGCGATCAACCACGCCATAGATACCAGGAAGCGTTCTGGTGCAACATTTTTGGATGATCTGATCCATCACAGCGATGCGGGCTCTCAATATACGGCGGTAGCGTTCACTGAACACTTGGCCGCTGAAGGGATCCTGCCCTCAGTCGGATCGGTGGGCGATAGCTTCGACAACGCCTTGGCCGAATCGGTGAACAGCAGCTACAAGACCGAACTCATCGACCACCAGCCGCCGTATCCCGGTGCCGCCGACCTCTCGCTGGCAACCGCCGAATGGGTGGCTTTCTACAACCGGCAGCGACCGAATGGCTACTGCCAGGACCTGACTCCGGACCGGGCCGAAGCCCTCTATTACCATCGCCAACGGCACCCTCATACCGAGGAGGCACTCAGATAAGAGAACCTCCCGACATGCCGGGGTGGATCAGACCTTCCCTTGACCGGTAATTTTTGGCCGGGATTTATCTGGACGCGTTGGGCATGCCGAAGCGGGCCGGCGCGTTGTTCGCGCGGCCCGCTGCGGGTTGGGTCTCGTCAGGTCAGGGGCGGTGTCTTGGCAGGTTCGTGTCCGAGGTGGTCGCGGAGCTGGCGTCGGCGGACGTCGATGGATTCTTCGCGAGCCTGGCGTGACCGGTAGGTCTTCTGGATGCGGTGATTCGTGCTGGCTACGGCGAGCGCCATCAGGAGCTTGACCATGGGTTCGCGTCGGGGGCCCCATTTGAGGTCGACGAGCTTGGTGACGTGGGCCGACTTGAGGATGCTGAAGGTCTGCTCGGTTCGAGCGCGCGCTGCCTCGAAGTACAGCGTGTGTTCCCAGCTGGCGCCGACCGGTCCCCATTGGGCCTTCTTGAGCTGACTGGGTGTGAGAGTGACGGTGACGATCGACTGGGCGCAGCTTTGCCGGTCGCCTGCTTGCCAGGTCGGCGCTGCCGTGGGGGCGCCGAAGGCTGCACGTGTCAACGAGGCCGGTTTGAGTGGGCATTGGACGCGCAGTTGCACGGCAGGGCAGACCAGCTCCGCCTTCACGTCGAGTCGTGGTTCGACTCCCAGGGGTGGGCGTCCACGTGGTCGGCTCAGTCGCGGCCGGGAGTTCAGGCCCATCAGGAAGGGCAGGACACTTGCCAGGCGGCGGTCGTGCGCCTCCCACCCGTTGTCGGCCAGCAGGTCGCGGGTTTTGGGCATGTGGTGTTGGGCAAGTAGGTCGGCTGCGGCCGGGCAGTAGAACGAGCCGGCGAACTGGATGGGTCCCGGCGGGGCGTCTGTGGTGGCGCCGGGTGGATTGGCCGCGGTATCGGTGAGCGTCCAGTGCTGTGGGTACCGCACGACGGCGGCGTACTGGTGGTCGAGCATGAGGCGTGCGAAACCGTCTTTGGGGTTGTAGCCCATGTCGACGGCAAGGCGGGGTAGGCGTGCCCGTCCCGCGCGCCGCGTGTCGAGGCCATTGCGTTTGGCGTGAGTGATCGCCACGTCGAGTCCTTCGGTGCTCCCGGAGGTGGGTGGATGGACGTCGATTCCGATGATGACGGGGGCGACCGCGTGCAGCTGCTCCGGTGGTCCAACGCGTATAACAGCGGTCAGTCCGACGCCGAAGCCCCGCTTTCCGCCGCCGCTGGCATCTTGATGGACGGTGGTGGAGTGCTTATCTCGGGAGTAGTAACTGCCGAAGTATGCGGCTCCGCGCTGTTTGTCGGGTTTTATCCCCAGCCCAGCTGAGGGGCCGGCGAGGTCGAAGATCGTCTCGTCGGCCACGATGTCACCGACGGCCTCGGGTGGCTGCGGATCGACGATGGACCCGAAGACGATGCGATTCATGACCGTTCGCAGGCGTTCGGTGGCTTCTCCGCTCGCTGCGCGTTGTTCGGTGCTGCGGTGGGCGATGATGCGGCGGTGTTCGGCGTTGGTGATTCGTCGTGCTGGTTGGTCGGGGCTGGGATCCAGTGGTGCGAGGCGGCGGTTGAGCCAGGCGACGAAGCGTGTCCGCTCGCGGCGTTGCTCGGCGCGGTCGGCGAAGATGCGGGAGGTGTCTTGCCCTCCCATGCCGACTTCGGCGAGTTGTCGCGGGCTGAGGTCGCCGATGGCCTGTTGGATGGCCTTGTAGGTCGGGGTTCTCCCCAGCATCAACAGTCCCAGGGCTGCGACGAGCACGGCAGAGATGGTGTAGCGGATTCCGGTGCAGTCCTGTCCGCCGGCACCGCGATGCTGGGCAAAGAAATCGTCGATCATCTCCGCCGCTTGTGATCGCTCGATGATGACCTTGGCTTCACGAAAGAGGTTGTCTGACAGGCGGTATGAGCTTTCAAAGTCCGTGATCATGGTTCAGCCTTCCGTCATGAGGGCGATCGCGCGATGGATGCTGTAGATGGGGAGTTGGGTGCGTTGATCGGCGAGGACCTGAACGTCGACCACGTCGGCGAGTTGCAGCAGAAGTGCTGCTGGGACGCGGTCGGCGAGGTCGAGGATCCAGCGGTTACGCAGCGCGGCCGCGCTGATGCTGCCGTGACCGCGGGCGCGGAGTTGCTCGCCGATGCGGTTGGTCGCGTTGCGCTCGACTTCTCCCTTCGCGGCCGGCAACAGGTAATCCGATCCCTTGCTCTGCGCAAGGGCCAACAGACGGTTGGAAATGTCGGGGTCGGTTACCGGAACGAGCCGTGTTCCGCCAGCTGTGTTCTGCAATCGCACGATGGCGATGTGTCGGCCGTCGATGGTCTCGCCCGTGATGGAGGTGCCGCGCAAGGCCTTGAAGTCGGGTGGCCGCGCGCCGGCGCCGTAGCAGAGGTCCAGTAGGAGCGTGAGTCGTCGTCGGAGCCACGGCGGCAGGGTTGGTGCCAGGGTGTACCAGTCACGGATGTCTTGCGGCGAGGCCGCGTCGATTCTCTTGGTGCGGGGGGCTGGCAGGCTTCGAGCTTCGGGATATTCCCGGGGGTGCACCAATCGTCCGGCGTCATACAGGATCCACCTGATGGTGCGCATAGACCGGTTGGTCTTCCGGGTGGCGATGTCCATGAGATGTCGGTCGACGTTGGCTCGGCGCAACGCTGTTCGGTAGTCGAAGGTGCCGACCCGTTCGGCCTCGAACGCCAGATAGCGGGCCAGATGCGCCACCGAGATACGGTCGGTGGACAGCGCGAAGTCGCCCAGACGGCACCACAGGCGTTTGGCTGATTCCAGCGCGGGCACCAGGTAGCGCGGTTCGACGCCTCTGATGGTGCGGCCCGCCAGCGCTCGATAGCGGTCCTCGTTGACGTCGTGGTGAAACGGCGCGAGTACGTGGCGTTGGCTGTCGGCTTGGTCGTGGTTGGCCCTCGCCACTGGCTTCGCTGGCTCCGGGTCGTCGGCGGCCGACGCCATGGCGCCGTGACGGCCCATCAGCACACGCTCCGCGACACACCGGCGAAGCCGTTGACATGCGCATGCGAACACGATGAAATGAACAAAGTTCCTCCTGAGTGGATCTGGTGAAGGTTCCAAAGGGAACGAGATCGCCGCGAATTTGCGGCGGACGGAGAGCCGGGTTGCCGCCCGGCTTTTCCCGTTTCTTACGGGCTTCCGACGAAAAGTGCCTTACGTCAACAGTTTCTGGAAGCTTCTCCTCCTCACTTCGCGACTTCTGGATGGATCCTGGGCGCACCGCGGGCGGCGGCGCGATCTAGCGGCACAGGTCTATAGCGTCCTTGTCGCAGCCGTCGTGGCCGATCTGGATCAGACGTGACCCGGCCTCGGACAGTGAGACATCCCAGTGCTGCGCACGGTCGTAGATCATCTGGGCCACATGGGGTGGCAGCCGCAACTCGACCCGGACCCGCTCCCGCACCCTGGTGGGTGGTCTGTCCATTGCCCGCCTCCGCTCGATTGCCGGTAGAGCACCGGCACGGCCTGAAGCTAAACCGGTACTTGCGATAATCGCGGTAGCGAGCATCTGCGCGTGTCTGGGCATCCGGCGCATCCTGAACTCAAAGCGGCACCCGCTAATTTCCCTCTGCAGGAGAGGTTTCCACCAAAGGTAATGTCGGCAGCAGGCTGACGTGCAGCGGAGTCGAAAGATGCCGGTTACGAAATGCAACACTGCCCGCCGCAGCAGAAGCGGGACCCGGAGATATCAGATCCCAGCACCGCCGACAAAATGTGTTGTACATCACACTGTGGCCAGTAGGGTCGCGTACCAACGGTTTTCCGCGGAAAACCGCCCTGGCCTAGACGCGTAGCGCCTCAGTCCCCGTTAGCGTCGCACTATCATCAACGCTGCTGATCGACTGTCATCCACAGCAGCACGTCAAGGATCCGCAGATTCGACACCGCAGCAGGCACATTCGGGACAGCGCTGCGGATCTGAGTCAACCAGGTCCATATCGCGCGATCGTCGGCGGCGAGGACCGCTTGGAACTGTCGCCAGTAGTCAGAGGTGTCCAGTCCGGTGGCCTGCTCGACGAAGCTGTCCCAGATGGGTACAAGCCGTGGACGTTTGGCTGCGATGAGCTTGCTGGTCCGGGTTCTGCCCATTCCGTCGTTGCCTCGGCGGAGCAATTGCCACAGCAGGCTGGCAGGCCCACCGGGCACAAGGTCGTTGGGGTCGATGGTGATGATGTCGACGTCCACCGGGATTTGCTGCAGCAGAGCGGTGATCTCGTTGGCGTCGCGGCTCAGGAGGCGGATCGCCGCTTGGGCAGGGATGTTCACGCTGAGCATCGAGGCGGCGGCGAAGTCCGCGGGTCCAATCGAATTGGGATCGCTGTTCAGCGCGGCCATTGCCTCGAACTGCGACCCTGAATAGGCCGGTCGTCCGGCAGCGGTGACGGCGTAGTAACGCGTTAGCAGATCAACGGCCTCGTCGGTACGGCGCTGCACCACAACTTCGGGCCACCGATGACGCCACTGCGTGTATTCGAACTCTGCCATTCTGGTTCTCCCCACAGACAACGCTCCGGTGGTAGGTATGCGTTTCGTCAAGTGATTTGGCCCCACCGTCGTCATGAATTTTGGCCCCAGCTTGGGTCAGTCGGCGCGTTTGGCTCGGGTGGCGGTTTTGCTGGTGCGTAGTCGGTAGGACTTGGTGCCGGTTTCGAGGATGTGGGCGTTGAAGGTGACGCGGTCGACGATGGCAGCAACGAGGCGGGGGTCGGGGAAGACGGTGCCCCACTCGCTGAACGGCAGGTTGGTGGCAATCGCCACGGACGCGCGTTCTTCGCGTTCGGTGATGATCTGGAACAGCAGTTCTGCTCCGCGAGGGTCGATTTGGACGTATCCGAGTTCATCGAGACAGAGCAGATCCAGGCGTCCGTAGCGGGCAACGACCCGGGACAGGATGCGCTCGTCGGCGGCTTCGACGAGTTCGTTGACCAGTTGCGCGGTGGTGACGTATCGGACTCGACGGCCCTGCTCGCAGGCCGCCAGCCCCAGCCCGATGAGCAGATGCGATTTGCCGGTTCCGGAGTCCCCGAGCAGCACAACCGGCTCGCCGGCATCCATGTAATGCCCGGCGGCCAGCTGCCCCAGCAGCGCCGGGGTGATGCCGGGTACGGCGTCAATGTTGAACTCCGCCAACCGTTTCAGCCGCGGGAACTTGGCGTCGTTGATGCGCCGGGCGCGGCGCCGTTCAGTGCGGTCGTCGACTTCGGCGGCCAGCACCTCGGCGAGGTAGCGCAGATGGGTGTGGCGTTCCCGGTCGGCGATCTCGGCCAGGCGGGCGGCTTCGGTGCGCACCGTGGGCAGGTGCAGTTCGCGTGCCGCGGCGCCGATGGAGGCTTGCGCGGCGGCATCAGCGGTCGCCGGCTTGGTGGTGGCGGTGGTGGTCATGAGTCACTTCCGGTCAGCAGGTCGTCGTAGTCGGTCAGCGAGGGTGCGGGCCGGTCGTAGCGGGCCAGGGCACCGATCGCAGCGATCGGCGCCTGCGGGGTGGTGTCGCGGCGGGCTTCGATGATCACCGCCTCGGGATCCAGGCATCCGGAGGTGACCGCGCGGTCCATCGCGGTGATCAGCGCGGCCGTCGGCAGGCTGCGGTGCGCCAGCAGCACGGTGATCAGAGCGCGGGTGCCCTTGGCGTCGCCGCGGGCGGTGCGGGCGGCATCCCAGTACCGCTGATGGCTGGTGGTGAACACGCCGCGGGCCTTGGCCTGGGCCAGGGCGGTCGCCCCGGGCAGCGCCCCAGGTTTGGTGGCCAGGACCTCCAGGTAGTGGTCCAGGGCGAGGACTTCGACGTAGCGTCCGGCGGCACGTTCGTGGCGGGCCACCAACCGGGGACCGTCATAGATCTCGACGCTGCGGGCGGCCAGACGCACCGGTAGACGCCGCCCGGCGTAGCGGGCCGGCACGGAGTAGAAGCATTGCCGCACAGACACTCTGGCCCGATTATCAACCCGCGCGTGCAGCAGCCTCGCGCAGTCGAACCCCTCAGCCGGCAGCCCCATCAACGCAGCGGCCTCGGCGGCGAACGCCGCCCCGACAGTGATCGGGCGCCCGGTAATCACCCGGTCGTCGTCGAGGACGTCGGCAGCGGCGATCACCTCGTTGAGCTCGGCCAGGGAGGCGACCGTGGGGACCGGGACGAGGTGGCGTCGCCGGAACCGGCCGATCTCACCTTCCACACCGCCCTTCTCATGCGCTCCCTCGACGCCTGGGCGGCAGAAGAACGAGTCGAACCCGTAGTGACTGCGCAGCGCGGTGAACCGTTCAGACTCGGTACGGTCGCGACCTTTGAGGACCCGGATCACCGCCGGTTTGAGGTTGTCATACCGGATCCGGGCCGGCACCCCACCGAAGTACTCGAACGCCAGGACGTGGCCCTCCAGGAACGCCTCCTGGGCCTGGGTGGCGAACGCGACGTGAAATGCTTTGCCCGAGTGGGACAGTCGCATCACGAACATCCAGCACTTCACCACCAGACCGGCGATCGTGGCGTAGAACTCACCGAAATCGACCTCCGCCTCGGCACCGGCCTCATGGGCCTGCGGGACCGACACCTCCTGCTGGTCCAGGCCCAACTCGACCCGCCGACGCGCGACATACCGCGACACCGTCACCTCCGCACACGTAGCCCCATGCTCGGCGACCAGACGCTGCCAGATCCGCCGAGCGGTGTGGCGTTGCTTGCGCGGAGCCTGCTTGTCGGCGATCAGCCAGGCGTCGATCACCGACACCCACTCATCGATCGCCGGCCGGGGCCGCGCCGGATAGGCCTTGCGCGGCGGGGGCACCGCATCAGCGAGTGCCTGGCGCACCGTCCGCCGATGGGTGCCATGGCGATCTGCTAACTCACGGATCGACAAGCCCTCGCGCCGCCGGTCCTTCCTGATCTTCTCGAACAGCTCCACGCGTGACCGCATCCTGACCGACCTCCCTGACGACCGCCAGGGACGACGGTGCGACAGGAAAGATCTGAACGAGGGTGGGGCCAAAATTCGTGACGACACACCGCCCCACCCGGCCGGAAACGCTCACCCACCCACCGGGGCCAAAATTGGTGACGAACACCGACCAAAGTGGGGCCAAGTCAGGTGACCACACTCATAGGTAACCACGGCGGGCCGACATTGCCGGGTCTTTTCCCATCGGCGCTGCGTCAAGGTGATTTTGTTGCCCTCGGGGTCCGAGGTGCGCACGAAGTTCGGCAGGTCGCAGGTCCACGGCGCTCCGACGGCGTCGAGCCGCGTAACGGTGGCCGAAATATCCTCGACCACGCAGCCGAGTTGCAGATAGCTGACTGGGCGCCGCGCGGTCGCCGTCGTAATGGCGTGGATGTTCCGGCTCCTCGATGCAGTACAACGCCAATCCGATCGCTTCGTAGAAGCGTGCGGCCGCATCGACGTCGCTGACGAACAGCGTCAGTTCACGAAGATCAACGGCCACGGGCGATGCTGAACCACTCGATCCGATATCACCGGGGTTTCACTTAAGGGTTCCCCTGTCTGCCGATCGCGGTCAAGCGCAGCCGCTAATCGCTGGTCCAGGAAATGTTGGGCTGCTGATCCGCGTACATGGTTGGCGATCGCAGCCACCTCGCCCAATAATGCCAGCGCCACCGCTTTCCACCGTCCAGCAGTGTCTATCTCGTCGACGACGGCGACGAAGTTGTCCACAGCACCGCAATGAAATGCCGACACCAACCGTCGTGCGGCGCTCCAGTCATCCCGCATCGGCGCCTCGTTTCCCCAGTGACCGCATCGGGCACCGTGCCGGCCAGGACCGACAGATCTCCGAGCTCAGCTTTGGCGCGGTTGCTGCTTTGCGAGATATGCCGTGACTGCTGCACTACGACGATGGTCGTCCGGAACTACCCTGCCTGCCAGCTTGGCCGAGGCTTTCGTGGCTCGGCGGCCAGCGTTCCGAAGGGCCCCGTCCGACACGACCACCTTTTTCGGTGTTCGTTGTGCCACACAACACCTCTGTGAGTCAGTAGGGAGAGCCGACGTTACCCCTCGCGAACGAGCCCCGCTGCCCGACGGCACTCGTCAAGGACTCAATACGAGTCACTCACTGAGCACCGCAATGGATTGCGGCTCACCGGCGATGCGTCTGACCGTCGCCCGCTGCGCTTCGGTCAGCATGTCCTCGGTATAGCCGTCGATCGCGAGAGCCCACCAGACCGTTCCGACGTTGGGGCAATTCGGGCAACAGCGGGGGCCGACGACGCCGAACTGGCCCATCCTCGGTGGATAGTCCCACCCGAGGTTGAATGCATCACTCGGGGTCAGGATTTCCTCGACTCCGCATACTTCGCAGATGTGCCGCCACTGCGGTTCGCTGTCACTCACATGCGTCAGTCTCACCCGCAGGGGTGACACGTGAAAGGCAGCGGCCGCAGCCCCTGCTGTTCGCGATCCGGGCTCACGGCACGATCTGAATATTTGACTCGTATCTCCCACTCTCACAGCGGGATATTCGCCTGGCCTGTCGCGATGGTCTATCCCCGTCCGGTTACCTAAGGGCGGTAGCACACGGCAACGACCGCCTCGCGCGACCGACGCCGGTACCCTGGGTGTCGGTTGAGGCAGTCACGGGCTAGGTCAGGGCTAGGTCAGAGGGGGTGGGGACGATGGCGTCCGAAACACCCCCGACATCACGCGAGTGGCGGACATGGCCTGACATAGCCGAATTATTCGATGGGCCAGGGGATCCCGGCTGGAACGCGGACCAAGGCCGAGTTGAGCACGACATCCGCGATCCAGATAGCGACCATCGAAGCGGCACTTAATCGTGTTGGGTGACGCGAAGATGGTGTCACGGCCGTTCGTCAGTCCGTTGCGTTGACGTCGGCCATTCCAGCGCACGTGGGCTCAAGACCGAGGGCAGCACCGTGAAAGGCCCACCGCAAGGCGTCGGCCAAACTGTGGACGTACTCCTGTTCGAGTGCGCTGTCGTGCTGGCGCTTGATCCAGGCGGGATGCTTGGCGAAAAGCAAGTAGGGCGAGCGCGGCTGCCGACCGCTCGGCGCACGGAACGGCCACGGAGATACCCGCGCCGAGGGGTAGAAGAATGACAGAACACGTTTGGCGTCGACGCCTAGCGCGATGACCAATCGTGGACGGACCATTTCGAGCTCGCGATGCAGATATGACGAGCAGTTCACTATCTCGTGCTCATAGGACCCACGGTTCTTGGGCGGGTGACAATGCACCACGTTGCTGATGAATGTCTCGCTCTTGGCGCGGTCGGCACGCCTCAGACTTTCGTTGAGCAAGCTTCCGCTTCCCTCGAAGAAGGGCTCCTGCGGCTTCATGCACTGCTCGCAGAGGCTTTGACCCACAATCACGACCGGGGAATACAGATTGCCCCAGCCAGGTGCAGCCTGTGTCACGCCTTCCTTGTTCATACCCGCGCAGCGCGAACAACTGCGGATCTCGTCGTCGAGTAGGTTCTTCCGCTGCTGGAGGGAGCCCTCCGAGTCCTTGCGGGTTGTCATTTGGCTGCTTCCCCCGGAGTTACTGCGCGTCTCCGACACGGGGCGCTGCTGACGCCGAGCGTACTGCCCGCCACCGACGCCGGGTCGGCCATGTGTCTTGCTCGCCGGAGGGCGCGATTGCGCGCTGAGTGGTGCGGCGCCAAAACTATCTCGCCGTGCCAAGGGGCTGCGCACTTGGGCGCTACCGCATTGCGAGGTAGACCTTGACCACTGCACACAGCGCCGATGAAGAGGAGGAGGAGGAAACATCCGGCCCTCCCGCCTCGCCGCTGCCTGGGTGGCGCCCACGCTTGGACACCCCCGCGCGAACAAAGGTCTTCCGGGATCGTCATTGCTGCAACACTTTTCATTATGGACCTAGCTGCCATGGCCCATGGCGAGGTGGGTACCGATATCGAGGGCCGACCATGTCGATTGACCGCGATCGAGGCGCAGGTGCGCTCGGTGACTTCCCACGTTGACCGAGTAGCAGTCAGCCCCACCTTTTGTCCATTGCTGGAAACCCAGGCTGTTTAGGGACGTGCTCTGTGCCAGTTTGCTTTTCTGCTCCAGCCACTTCTCCTGCACCGTTGGGCCGAGCTTATTGAGGGATTTCTCGAACTTCGGCGTTTCGGTGACCGCCGGGATACAGGTAAAGAAATCGATGCTGATTCCGAGCAAGCGCCGAAGATCAAACCGATCGCTGATCATGATCGGGCATCGAGTCCAGTCAATGCGGAACGGATCTGCATAGAGCAGAAGAGTATCCATCGCCGCAGGCACCGGCGGCAGAGCAGAGGCGTGCTGAACCTGTGTGGACAGGTCACGACAGCCTCTCATGTAGGCCGCCCGCGACCCGGCGTACATGTAGGCCTCTTTGTATCCCGCGGGTTGCTGCCTGGTGAAGCCCTTCAACGCAGGTGATGCGCCGCCAGAGTTGGCAAGCAAGCGGCGTGGGTGCTGGAAACCGCGGAGCATGTAGGCGTTTGCCATAGCTTCTTCGTGCTCGACGTACCCGTGTGCGTTGCGGTGCTTTTCCTTTGCCTTCCAGTACATCGCCGTGCCCGTGGCGAGTTCCCAGTTGGCCGCCATGCAGTCCGCGGCGAAATGGAACAGTTCGTGGCGCAGGATGGCGTGGAAGGCGAGATTGACCTTCCGCTCGTCCGCTATGGGCAGATGATGAAATACCCGGGCGGCCATGAGCAGCGCACCTTCGAGGGGAATGTGAACGCCGTGCTGCGCTGTGCGCTGGTGGAAGGTGACGTACCAGCCGTACGCGTCGATACCCCGGATTTCATGCAGGCGACTCATCTCGGTGAGCGTGTCTTGTCCAAGAACGTGTTCGATATCAGCGTCGGTCACCTCGGGCGGAATTTCGAAGATGACGGCTGGCCCATCTGATGCGATGACGTCGTCATCGATCGTCGGATCGGGGTTGTCCAAGCCAGCGAACTCCCTACCGACGTCGGGCTCGGACATCCAGATTTCGACGGCAGGATCGGTTCCGTCGTGCGCATCCTCCGGCAAGGGGTTGTCGCGAATCGCTCCATCTACGCCCTCCAAAGCCGCTCGGATCGCGTGCACCGAAGGGATGGCGAGTCCTGCTGTCATGGGCGAAATGATTGCATGTCAGCAACCACTGCGGCTTGCAGGCTGGAGGACCGGGGTCCGCGATGCGCGCTACAGGAGCCGGCCTCCTCGCATACCCGCTCGCCGCAGCGGGCGAGGCGTGTCACAGCCGGGGAATACCCTGGCTGGCTGTGACGACCGACCCAAGGGAGCGCTTTCTGCGGATGGCGGTCTTGATGTGGAGTAATGCCGACCGAGCCGGTCGAGCGTGGCGGATGGGCGAGTGGGCGCTGCTACACCAGGTCCGCGCCGACGGCAGCAGCAAGCCCCGGGATCCGTCCCGTTTTGCTCCGGACCGGGGAAGCAGCCTCGACCTCGATGACAGACACTTCTTACCCGAGCTTGGCGCGAACTTAGTCAGCTCGACGGCGCGGTTTCCTGTGATGAACGCGGCCGAGTGTCTTGTTGGGGCATCCCAGGCGTTCGGGGCATCGTTGGAGCAGAAACGCACGAGCACACTGTCGACCGGGATCCTGTGCCGCAGCGCCATCGAGAGCGCCGCCAAGACCATCTGGCTTCTCGCCGATCCCAACCGCGCCGTCCGGCGCGCTCGCTCACTGGGCTACACCGAGCGCGAGATCGGCTACCAGAAGAAGTACATCGCCGTCGAGACGCGCTTTCTCGAGGTGCGCACTGACGAGCGCCGCGACGCCGCGCGCCAGAGTTTCGCCGAGACGGAGCAGCAATTTCGTGAGCGGTTGAACTTCCTGACGTCGCTACCGAAGGCAGCCCGACAGCGGCCGCCCTCAGACTATGAGTTCTTTGTCCGTTGGGCCGGGGAGTGGATCGACCAGAATCCGCCCCCGCACATCACTGATGCCGACGGATTGCCGCACGGGATGTCGATCGGGGCCGAGCGCTTCTACACCGTCGGTTCGAGCTTCGTACACGGATACAAATGGATGACCGCCTATCTTGGCACCGAAGAGAACGTCCTCACCCAACTCGCTGAGAGTCTTGCCGCGGCGGTCATCATGACCGAGTGCGCGGTGGCGCTATACGAGGCCCAGGCGACGCACTCCGCCCGAGCGCGAGTGCGCCGCAAGAATTACCCCGACCATCTGGACCCGACAGTGTCGCTGTGGGCAGACCGATACGGCCTACCTGCACCAGCAACGGGGGAACCGATTCCGATGATCACTCGACAGCAGGCGGAGGCCGGTCATGAGACAGTCTGAGCCGCAACGGATCACGGGTTGGTTCTACCTCCCCGAGGATCACAGCAACCGTGTGCCGGGAGTGCTGACCTGGGAACCGGACAACGGTGCAACCCTGGAGCTGATCGGCGGTTTCTCTCCGGGACCCGAGTTCCGCCGGAATCCGACCGGCGGACGGGTCGCTACTAACTTCGTTGGCGACGTGCGGCCGGGGACCGTCTACGGTGAAACAGTTGCTGGAAAACAGATTTCTGTCTGGGACGCTCAGCGGGGCAGTCACACCGCAGGCTTTGACGGCGCAGTGCGTGAAGAGTTCTGGCATTCCTCGTGGATGTGCGTCGGGGCGCACATCATCAGCCCGCAGGAACCGGCATTGGTCAAAGCCACCATCACCATCGATGAGCTTTACTACCTCACCGACGACGGTAGGTTCTGCGCACCGCAGTGGGCCACAATCGAAGGACTGGAACTTGAAAATCCGGGTGAAAAGCAGCCCGACGGCACACTGTTGACCCCGTACATTCTCCCTGTCATCGGCGGTTACCGAGCTGAGTACGCGCGAGCTGACACCTCAGACGCGTCGTATGCGATCGCAACCACCGCGACGCGACCATGGATAAGTCCAGCGACAGAGGCCATGCCGGGCCTGAAGCTCGACATGATGACGACCAACCTCCGCAGCGGCCCACAGGTTCTTCTACAGATCAGTGCTCACGCCTGTATTGAGCTGCCGGACAAAGTACCTGGGTCGGTGGCCGACTTCGCGGATCGGAAGCCAGCCGTCGACGACCTCGTTCAACTGGCTACATTCGAGTCCTGCGGTACCTCAAAGATCTCTCTTCAGACCGCCAGCGATGACAGTATCTCCCTGCTGATGCATACCGGCCGAACTGCTCGTCCCGATGATCCGCACAAGCCGACGGCCATCGTGTTCACCCTCGCCGATGTCACACTCGAGGCATACCTTCAGACGCGGCAACGCTTCACCGACAGTCTCCAGTCAAGCTATGCATGGAGCGTCGTCGTGGGCCTCTGCGGACATTCATCACGCATCGTCGAGGAGTACGTGAGCCAGGCGTTGGCTGCAGCCGAGGGCTTCCACCGCTGGTGCCTCGGCGGCGGAAGCAACGTCACGTTGAACACCCGACTGCAGGCACTGCACGACAGGCTCGCCTCTGACGTTCAGGCGGCACTCGGCCTCGACGTCGCTCATTGGGCAAGCTGGGCGGTGTGGGCACGCAACCACGTTGCACATGGCGGAACCCATGCGTGGCGCCCGCACAGTGACAGCTTTCAACTTCATCCGGTCGCCGAGTCGGTTCACCTCGTGACCTATCTGGTTGCCTTGGAGGAACTCGGTGTTCCCGAGGCCAAGGTTCTCGACGCTCTGCTCAACCACCCACGACTGAGCGCACTCGTCGAACGATGCTCGCAGGTCAATCATCTCGGCGACGCCACTTGACCGGCACAAAGGTCGGGTCTGCTGCACGATCAGGTGACAGTTTCGGTCACGCGGCCTGACTGGCCGGTGTGGTCATAATCGCTTCGAATTCGATCGGGGTCAACCGCCCGAGTCCGGCTTGGCGCCGGCGTCGATGGTAGGTCCGTTCGATCCAGGTGACGATCGCGATCCGCAGCTCTTCTCGGGTGCTCCAGCGGCGGCGATCGAGCACGTTCTTCTGCAGTAGCGCGAAGAAGCTCTCCATGGCCGCGTTGTCGCCGGCCGCTCCGACGCGGCCCATCGATCCGACCATTTCGTAACGGCTGAGGGCGTGGACGAATCGTCTTGACCTGAACTGAGATCCGCGGTCGGAGTGCAGAATGCAACCGGCCACCTCACCGCGGCGTGCCACCGCACTACTGAGCGCTGTAGTGGCCAGCCGGGACTTCATCCGGGAGTCGATCGAGTACCCGACGATGCGGTTGGAGAACACGTCCTTGATCGCACAGAGATAGAGCTTGCCCTCATCGGTGCGATGCTCAGTGATATCGCTGAGCCACAGCTGATTTGGACCACCAGCGGTGAAGTCGCGCTCGACAAGATCATCATGTACCGGCGGACCGACCTTGCCGTTCTTACCGCGCTTCTTGCCGAACACGCTCCACAACCGATGCTGCGAGCAGATCCGCCAGCCGGTGCGCTCAGCCATCGACTCGCCGGCCTCGCGGGCCTCCTCGACCAGATAGCGGTAGCCGAACTCCGGGTCGTCGTTGTGCGCGTCGAAAAGGGCATTGGCGCGATAGGCCTCGATAACCTCCGCGTCGGTAATGGGATTGGCCCGCCAGCGGTAGTACGGCTGGCGAGCGAGCTTGAGAACCCGGCACGTCACCGCGACGGGGATCCCATCGGCGGCGAGCTCACTTACGAGCGGGTAGATCTGTAATGAGTGTGGCCGGCCCGCGGCTGGCTGAGAAGCTGGACCTGGCTCGTTGCTCGTGACTCTCGGTAGAGCGGACCCACGCACGTGGTGTCTGGAAAAGGACACGTCCGAGAACGAGTCAGGTTCGGCCTCTGCGTACGGGTGTCCTGATTAGAAGCCTGTCCGCCCGTTGGGTGTGACTCATTACAGTTGTGACTCCGAACGACCCTCGGCGGCCGAGCAATCCATGCAGCACTCGACCCGAGAGGAACAAAAAATGATCGTCGCCGAAGCCTTCGAACGGATTGTGGGTATCGACACTCACGCCCGTACCCACACCTTCTGCGTCATCGACTCGCGCACCGGCGCGGTCGTCGCTGGCGCCACCTTCCCGAACACCAACCCCGGGCACAGCCGGGCGCTGTCCTGGATCCACCGACATACCCCAGCGATGAGCGTCCTGGCCGCGGTCGAAGGCACCAGTTCCTACGGCGCAGGGATTACCGCGGCACTAGGGACTGCCGGCATCGAGGTCACTGAATCGCGCCCGGTTGGCCGGCGCCGCGACCGCGCGGGCAAGTCGGATGTCATCGACGCTGAGCTCGCGGCACGCTCGGTACTGGGCATCGAACGTGACCGCATACCGGCTCCCCGTCGAGGCGCAGAGCTTGAAGATCTTCGGATTCTGTTGGCAGCACGCAGGATTCTCGATCAACAGCGCACCGCGAACCGCAACGCATTGACTGCCCTGCTGCGAACAGTCGACCTCGGAGTTGATGCGCGCAAACCGCTGCACGACAACCAGATCCGAGCAATCGCTGTCTGGCGGATCAACCAGAAGCAAGCCGCCATGAGCAACCATGTAGTGGCACGTCGAGAAGCGCGTCGACTGGCGAAAGCGGTCCTGGAACACACCACACAACTGCAGGACAATCACCAGCAACTGCGCGCCCTGGCCGCCCATGCGGCCCCCGGCCTCCAAGAGCTCTCCGGAGTCGGACCAGTCACCGCTGCCATCATCATCTGCGCCTATTCCCACCGCGGGCGCATCCGCTCAGAAGCGGCGTTCGCCGCCCTGGGCGGCGTGGCGCCAATTCCAGCGTCATCAGGAAACACCACACGGCACCGACTTTCCCGCGCCGGGGACCGCCAACTCAACCGCGCCTTCGACATCATCGTCCGCACCCGAATGACCAGCGACCCTACTACCCGCGCTTACGTTGCCCGGCGCACCGCGGAAGGCATGTCCACCCGCGAAACGCGACGCTGCCTCAAACGCTACGTCTGCCGATCAGTGTTTCGGCATCTGCAAGCCGCAGCTTGACAGGGACCCATAGAAGCGTCCTTTTCCCGGCAGATTGGCCTGCGACAGATACGCCGTGGCCCGGCGCAGGACCTCATTCTCCTGCTCCAACAACTTGATCCGACGCCGCGCCTCACGCAGCTCACCGGACTCACCAGTGCTCTTGCCGGGCTTGGCGCCTTCGTCGATATCGGCTTGGCGCATCCACTTATGCAACGTCATCGGGTGTACACCGAAATCGTTGGCGATCTGCTCGATCGTCACACCGTCATCGCGGTTGCGAGCGACCCGCACAACATCGTCGCGGAACTCACGGGGGTAGGGCCTGGGCACAAGGACATCCTTCCAGCTCGCCCCTGTGGGCAAGCCAACTCAGATGTCACCTATTCGAGCAGCAGACCCGTCGTCGTGATTGACATTCCTCACGTCTTATCGATGCTGCAACCGCTGGCACCGGTAGTTCTTGACCCGGAACCCCAGCCGGCGGCGCCGATGCTGCCCCGAGCAGTTCACCGAGTCGCAGCACCTGTCAAAGCCACTTGCTGAATATTCCAGGGAGGTTGGAAGTATCCGCGTGCGTGAGAGTTACCACTGGGATGTTGTAGCGCGCCGCCAGCTTCATCTTTCGGTTGGCCTTCGCCATGTACGCCGGATCGTTCGGGAACCCGAGCGCCTCAACGAATGTTCCGTCGCTGAGTCTCCAGTCTGCGCGATAGCCGTTCGGATTGTCTCTCGCGTCGAACGGATAGTGCGGTTCAGGTTCGTGAGCCACCTCGTGGTCGTGGAAGAAGTCGTCGACCTGCCGCTCCAGTAGCGACCTACACAGGTGCCCGTCTTTTGCGACGACGGTGACTCCGCGGCCGGTACGAACACCATCAGTCAGCAGCTGGGCCTGCGACAGCCAGTCGGTCCACGCGTAACTCTTTCGCTCCGCACCGAGTTCGGTGTGATGCACTCTGGCGGTCAGCATGCGGCACAGCATGAGCAGGTCAGATTGCGGCCCGTACTCGGGCAACTGGGCCAGTTGCGGTTTGGCTGGCGGGCCGCCGAACTCGATTTCTGCGAGCGTTCTCAACGACCACACGGCGGCTGCCACCCAGGGTTCGTCGAACCCGCGGTCGTAGAAGAGGCCCTCACGAGCGTCGGTGCAGCAGTCGTGACAGTAGACGTGGGTGTCGGGGGTGCGCTGGACGACTGTCGCGTCGCACAGTCGGCAGGACACTTGCCGCATTCCGGTTCCGGGTGCGATCTTGTCGATCGTGGGTAGTTCGCCGCCGACCGCTGCGCCGGTAGGCAGGCCGGGGCGCCAAACGGCCTCGATCTCCTGCGCCCACGGTGCCGGCAGCAGCGATCTCGCGGCTGATCGGAGCCTGCGGTTCTGCCGGCGTCGATTGCGCCGGTGCAGCGACTCGAAGCTGTTGGGGTCCAGCAGCGGTCGTGGGCGTGCCGAAGTTGTCGCCTCAACTGTGTCGATGAGCGGACCGCTGTGGACGGCATCGTGCATCAGTGTGGTCAGGCTGTCCAGTTCCATCCCATAGAGATCATCGGCGTACCTCGGGAACAGCGCTGCCTGAACCTCGTTGACGTGGAAACCGCTGCGGCGCAGAAGTATGTCTATGGGTTCAGACAGCTCCGCTGCGGCAACCGCGAGCCTTCCCGTATAGATGTGGAGGGTCGCAAGCTCCAATTTGATCGACACGCCCCGTACTGTGCCTCGCCAAGTGATGTCGAGCTGCCCATGTACGCCAGGCTCCACCACGGCGTCCAGCCATCCGGGGGCGGGGTCGAACGGTAGGGTGATTCCGACCTTCTCGAAGGCGGCGACGGCCGCGGGTCGGTCGTGCTCGCAGGCAAGCACCAGGACGTCCACATAGTCAGGTTTGTCGTAATCGCGGACCTTCTTGCCGGGCGGAAGTCGCACTGCCTGTTGGACTTTGCCGAGCTGTCCGCCTGCTGCGTTCTTCACGAACGCGAATCGCCCTTGGCGCGTGGCTTTCATCTCGGCGCGGGAGGGGCGGTCTGCGTTGGCTGCCGATCGCGTGACCAATTCGCGAATCAGAGCCGTTCGGAAAGTACTGAGCCAGCGGACTCCTCGAGCCTGCTCCTGCATGAACCACTGATAGTGGGTTTCCTCGTACTCCTCGTCGTCGTCCTCGTCGTCGTCGTCCTCGTCATGATCGCCGTCTTCGCCATAGTCTTCGTCTTCACCCCAGGGGTCGGGTGGGCGAAAGGACGTGGCAAGCGTAGCGGCGGTTTCTCCGAGGTCGCGCAGCTCGCGCGGCAACGACTGGGCGTCTCGCGGGTCGCCGCCGAACGCAGGCAGTCCAACCAGCACGGGCTGGCCCGCCTTGGCCCACGACATCGCAATCCAGAGCGCCGCGGTGTCCTCGCGGTAGTGCAGCCGTTCCGCGGTGGCATGGGAAGTCATGATGCAGGCCGCGCGGGCATCACAGACCAGGAGCGCTCGTCCGTGCGGTACACGCTCATTGCGTTCGAAGGCGATGCCCCATTCCGCGGAACGCCCCTCCATCTGGCAGTAACTCCGGCGCGGCTGCGCTGACGTCAAACTAGAGATCCCTTCTCGGAATGCTGACCTGCCGAAGGACGATGCCAGATGCGTCTGACAGTTCCGCAGCGGCCTGGTGCTGAGGCTCCCGTCGGAGCGGTTCATCGCGACGCAGATCACGGCTCGTCAGGCTTATCGCTCAGACTCAGCTTCCGGGCTCGCGGATCTCGTTCTCGGATGCCACTTGGTGCCGGGCCGGAATGCGCAGATCGAGTGTCATAGGGCTGTGATCGCTGTAGGCGATCCAGTCGACATGCGTTCCCACGGTGACGGCTTGGATCGACTCGGGCCGGGATACGAAGGTGTAGTCGATGTGGTACGGCCGGTTGATGCTTCTGGTCCACCATAGCGTCGGGTCCGGCTCGTTACCCCGCTCGGATGTGCGGTGGTAGTGGTAGGCGCTGACGAACCCGCGGGTTTCGAGCTGGTCCATGAAGTCACCGAATTTTGCGCTCTTAGTAGGGGCGTCCCAGCGGACCGAGTTGTTGAAGTCCCCGCTGATCAAGACCAGGTCAGCGGCGCCGCTCAGGAACTCTTGGTAATGCCCCATCGACGCGCGACATGCCCCGTACCGCCTCGCCGACTGGTGGCCGTTTCCCCGGTGGTTCATATCCCAGACCGCGAGCAGTCGAACGTGTGCCGGTCCGGTCAAGTGGACTGGCATGACCCACTGATACCCGGGGTCGAAGCTGTCGTCGATACGCAGTTGCCAGCCCCCAAAAACCACGACGGAGAGTCCCTTATTCGGGTTTCCGCCAATCCACTGCATCGAGGTCGCGCCTACCTCCTCCAGCGCCGGCCTCGTCTTGTCGGTGCACGCGGATTCAGGCAGAACGGCGACCGTCGGATTGAGCGACGCGAGGAGGCCGGCCTTTCTGTGGAGGGACATCGCGACGTTCCACTCGACGAGTCGCACTGACACCACATCACTATCCACGGCATCGAGGATGCCATTCTGCGGCACCATCGCTGGCGGTAGGTTTTCGGCTGTGCGCATGTCCAGGATCTACCTCAACGGTTACCGGACGGTTCCGACCCAAGAGTTCGACGTCGGCCCGTTCACCGTGCTGTTCGGGAAGAACAATGTAGGTAAGACCTACCTGCTCGAAGCGATTTACAGCGTGCTTGCGCCGCAGCTCTTCCTCGATGGGAGTCCACGGATTCGCGACCTCCGCGGGGACGACGGCGGCTACGGGGCGGTCTACGTCGACTTGGAGCGAGGCCTGGCGTTCGATGATGCAGTCCTCTCATTGATCCCGGCGGACGTCGATGAGGGCTACCTTCGGCTCCAGAAGCTTCCGCCCGACCAGGTGTGCTTCGCAAGCACGGGGGACAACGACAGTCTGCCCAATCCCGACTGGGAACAAGAACTGTGGTTCGTCGACCTACACAATTACTGGGCAACCGTAGAAGCGCACGGGATGATCGTCGACGACGACCTCGACGAGATCCATGTTGTCGGAGAACGGACCCGCCTGGTCGGCAGCAATCCGCGGGTACGTCCCCTCTTCCTTGGCTGGGACTTCGGCAACGTCGACGAATGGGTGACTTCAGCGGTGGCCGAGCTCACCAACACTGGCTACGGTCCGCTCCTTCTCGAGCCCGTCGACCACGCCGAGCCCATCGTCGCGTGGCGGGTCCGTCCCGATGTCCGGTACCGCCTCAACCAACTGGCGATCCTGGCCACTGACCTGCTCCCCGACTTCCTCGACGGCGCGTTCGAGGTCGACGTCGACGTGTCCAAGAACTGGACCGACCCACCCAGGGTGAGTTTGAAGTACAAGGAACGAGGAGGGGTTCCACGCCCCCTCAACGATCTCGGACGCGGCGCTTCACGCTGGTCGTCCATCGCGGTCCAGGTCGCCTTGCATCTTATGGAGGATGACGGCCAGCTCACCGAGCTTGGAGGAGGCCGGGACAGAAAACTGTCCGGAAACGTGTTGTTCGTCGATGAACCCGAAGCTCACCTGCACCCGTCCGCGGTGGCCAGCGTTGTGCGGTGGTGCCAGAGGATGGTGGGCTGCGGGATGCAGGTCGTCGCGGCGTCACACCATGAGGAGTTTCTGCGAGCAGCCGGGGACGAAGTTCGGCTCGTCCAAGTCAGCCGTGGCGTCGAGACGTGGGCGAACGAATACACCGGGGACACCGAGACTCTTCTACGCACCCGTGTCCGCACCCTGTCGAGTGCAACAACTCCCGTACTGCTTGAACTAGCCGAGGAGGTCGGTCTACATCCCGCATCTGCGCTGTCGCTGCACAAAGCTGTGCTGTTCGTGGAGGGCCCGCTCGACGAAGCAATGCTTGACGAATACGCCGGCTCCCAACTCGACGCTGCCGGTGTCCTACTGATTCCGATTCATGGAACCAAGAACCTCGAGGGGTTGATCGACGGCGAGTTCACCGCCCGTCTCGGCATCAAGGTCGGCATATTGACTGATAGCACCCGCACCGACACGATCTGGGATCGGTCCAACAGAAAGCGGTCGAGCGAGGAAGTCAAGCTCGTCAGACTTGTCAACAGATTTCAGGATCGAGGGCTGCCGACGCCAGATTTATTCGGCGTGCCCGAAGACGATCTGCTATTCGTACTTCCGACTGGTGCGATACAGGACCATCTCCAAAGCTCTTTTCCTGGCTGGCACGAATTGCGCGACGAATGCCGTGCAGCCGAAGGTCTGGGACCTTCCGACTCTGCTGACTGGAAGACCTACGGCGAGACCCACTACGGATTGCCGCTCACGACGACAACCGGAGTCCGGTCCCTGGTCCGAACCCTCGATCTCGCAGGAGTCGAGTTGCCGTCCATGCAAAAGGTGGTCGCCGAATTGATCGTCTGGGCCACGAAGCCGGGGACATCGGCGAGCTGACGCCGTTCCATTTTTCTGGGCGGACCCCCGGTCACATGAGACGATACGCCGATTCTCGGCGACCGTAGATGCTTGTGAAAGCATCCATGCTGGTTGGTACCGCAATAGAGTAGAAAACGGGCCAACCCGCGGTACATGTAGGAGACACATGCTCGACAGCGACAGGTTCTGCCGTGAACCTGATTGAGTCAATCTCGCACCTTGGCCTGACGGGTTCCACACCAGGTTTGACCGCCTCCGCCGCTCGATCGAACGAGCTGATCGAACGCATGCGCAGCGGTCTGGCTGGGCACGGAGCCGACGGCCAACTGGACGTAGTTGCGTTTGGCTCACTGGCTCGTCGCGAGTACACCGACGCAAGCGACGTCGACTATCTGGTAATCGTCAACGCCATGCCCGACGATCCAGCGGCGCCCCGCGCCCTGGTGCAGAGGGTCAACGAGTTAATTGCCGCTGAGGCCGACTTCGCAAAAGCCACATCAAAAGCACCCGGTACCAGTGGGCTCTTCGGCACCGCGGCTGGGATCTTCGATATCGTCGATCAGGTCGGGCTGGAAGGCGACACGAACCACACTCACACCCGCAGAATGGAGATTGTGCAGGAATCGGTGAGCCTGCTCGACCCAGACCTACACACTCAAATTCTAAGCCGCACCATCCGTCGGTATCTCGCCCTCGTCGAGGCATCACCAGATCGCCCTCCACGATTCTTGCTCAATGACATGCTCCGCTACTGGCGGCAGATCACGATCGACTATCAAGCGAAAGCCCCCGCGCGTGGCCAAGAGCCTAAAGCCGTGTTGCGATATCTCAAGCTTCTGACCACCCGAAAGAATCTCTTCGCAAGTTCAGTCCTGCCGTTGATTGCTCCGCGCGACAACGCCATTCCGTGGAACGAATACCTCAACGAGGTCTACGCCCTTCCCCCGCTCGCTCGACTCGCCACCGTGACGCAGTCGGCGCCCGAGTACGTTCGAGAAGCTGTGCGGACGGTTTTCGAGACAATTGATCTCTTTGTGCAGCGCACCGACAGCAAGGAGAAACGGGCTCAGTTCGAGGCCATCACGTGGGAGTCCCGTAAGGACAACGCCGGCTACAACGAGATGAAGGAAGCCGCCAATCGATTACAGGATGCCTTCGAGAACATCTTCATGGGCGAGTGGACGGAGGTAACGACCAAAACACGCCGCTACATCGTCTTCTAGCGGTGTGCGGGCACTACCGTTTCGAATCCCTGTCGCAACAAATCGACGATCGTGATGCGATCGCCCGGTATCAGCTTGGAATGCGGATCGGCGTCCTCCCATGGGGCGACCCCAAAGTTAGCGTCAGTGACGCGGCGCGGAATTACATGAGCGTGCACGTGCGGGTCCTTGTTGCCCAGGATGGCAACGTTCACCCGGTCCACATCGCCCATCTTTCGCAGGACGACGGATGCCACCTGCAGATCCGCAATGAATGAAGCCATGACATCCGCGTCAGCTTGGTCGAAATGCTCCACATGCTCATTGAGACTCACGATCAGCCGGCCCGGGAATCGTGCATCGTCATACAACCCGACTCGGGACACACTGAGATCCGCAATCGGAGTCCACAGCGCAAACCCGCAGGTCGCGCATGCTGCTTGCCGCCCGTCAGGCGAGCCCATCAACAACGCTTCCACTCTTACGCATCCTTCATTTCGATTCCCATTGAAACCATAGGTACCGACAAGTTCGGGGTGCGGCACCATTGGTATCGAACATACGTTCGATACCAATGCGAAGTCAACATCCCCGTCCGGAAGATAACAGCTTGCGAACCGTACGTCTTCCGGCCAGCCGAACGCTGCCCGTAGGCTTCAATCTCTGGTGCCGCGGTAGCGGGCTCAGCCCCCGACTGCCAAGGATTCGTCCTAACCCCCACCACAACCTCCGCCGAACATTGTGGCCTTTCCGCCGACAAACTGAGAAACTATGTTTCCTAGTTTGAGGATAGAGGAGTTGACACCGATGGCCGCCTCGACACGCCAGACGCGTCGCGGCCCTAAGCCGAACCCGAACCGCGGCACTCCATCTGGCTACCGGATTGACGCTCGCACGCGTTTTGAGATGCAGATGGCCGCGGCCTTCGTTGGGACCCAATCGCTGCAGGACACCGTTGGCCTCGCGGTGGGCGAGTTTCTTTCCAGGATGCGTGGTGTTCCGGGGTTCTGCGAGGCCTTGCGTAACGCCGAAGAGAACCAACAACGGCGGGGGGGCGTCACGTCACTCGATGGGCCTAGTGGTGAAGCACCGAGCGAGCCGGACGGCCTCCAGTAGGGATCAGCCCCTCCGAGTGACATACCGATCGGGCGGAGCATTTCTGTACAAACCCCGGACCTGACGGTTTCGCCCCGACATCGCGAAGCTCGCCGAGTCTATGCCGGCCGTGAAGCCCAGTTTCGTGGCAAGCTCGTGTACCCGCCTCTTTCCGCTCACGTCGAACTCTTCACACCGCAGCATGTAGCTTGAAGCTGTCCCGTGGCGCCAACCCGACTGGCGCGGGCCGTGATGATTCAGTAATACTCACGCACGTATCCCAGTGCCTTCTCAAACACGTCATTGTCCCGAATCTTGAACTGCACGTAGAGCGTCTTACGCAGGGCTTGGCGTACTTCTTGGTCACCTCGGATGGTCGATTGCCAGCCGACAAACCGAACCCCGCGCACAACTTCATCGATACGGTTGACGATGTTCTCCACGATGATCGGGGTTTCGTCAGTCTTAAGCGCTTCAAAAAGTTCCGTCAGCGCTGCTTTGCCCTGCTCCTCTGGCGCGATTTCAGCTACAGCCTTCTCTGCCGCGACTGCATCTTTGGCCAGTTCCAAGAGCTCGCGGAGGAAATCTAGGCTGGATTGCTGTATGCCCGAGTACTTTTCGCGCAGTGCATTCAGGCGCTGCCCTAACTCGATAAAGACCGGATTATTGAGATGGCGAGCAATCCGAGCCGTGATCTGCTTCTCGATCTCCTTGATCGGGATGTCTTTCCGCTTTCCCGTCATCAAGTCCTCGATCGTCGGCGCGTCGAGCACGATGGTCTCGTCCCCTTCGGGGATCTCAACCTGAATACTTTCGTTGATCAGTTCAATTGTCTTGGCACCCAACGCGTGCCACACAAGTCTCCCCGTGATGTCGGCCGGCCGTACCGACTCATACACATCAGTGAGCCATCTGTAGTCGTCGCGGAATGCCTTGAGCATCGGATCGGGACTGAGCGCCTCCCACAACTGTGACACCACGCTATATGCGAGCCCAAAGGCATCCTTGGTGGCTTCATCCGCGATTGCAGCTTGCGCCTGGATCAGCCCTTCGTACCCACCCACGGAACGGTCGACCCCTGGAAAGAATGCGACAGCGGCCGCCATTGCGGGGGCCAGTTGATCCTTCAGTTCCTCAATGTTGCTGACGACCTTCTGGATTGCTGCCTCGTCGAACGCGAGAGACTTGGCGACGTCGTCAAAGATGCCGAGGTAGTCCACGATTAGGCCGTGGGTCTTGTTGGGCGGGTAGACGCGGTTAGTGCGGGTGATGGCTTGCAGGAGCGTGTGCTCCTTGAGCGGCTTGTCCAGGTACTGCGTCTGCAGGATCGGGGCATCGAAACCGGTGAGCAGCTTCGCGGTGACGATGATGATCCTCAGCGGATCAGTCGGGTCGTTAAAGCGGGCGACGACTTGTTCCAGTTCCTCAGCACCGGGCGTCCACTTCGCCCACGCTGCCGGATCGGTGCGTGACTTCGACATGACGATGGTGGAAGCCTCGTCCGGAAGCATGGTGTCGATGGCCTCCTTGTAGGCCACGCATGACGCTTTGTCGTAGGCGACAAGCTGTGCCTTGAAGCCTTCGGGCGAGACCTTGGTGGTGAAGTGCTCGACTACGTCGGCGGCAATATGGCGGATGCGGTCGGGCGCTTTGATGAGCACCTCGATGGAGGCCGCCTTCTTTGAGAGCGTGATCTTCTCGCCCTCGGTCAGATTGCGTTCGGTCGCGAGCTCCTCGAAAGCGGCGTCGATCTTCTCCCGGTCGAGATGGATCTCAGACAGGCGCGGCTCGAAATGCAGAGGGAGAGTGGCGCCGTCGCGGATGGAGTCTTGGAACGTATACCGCGACAGGTAGCCGCCCTCGTCTTCTGGAGAGCCGAACCACATGAAGGTATTGCGGTCGCGTTTGTTGATCGGCGTACCGGTCAGGCCGAACAAGAATGCGTTGGGCAGCGCCTCGCGCATCTTTTGTCCATAGTCGCCTTCTTGGGATCGGTGGGCTTCGTCGACCATCGCGATTATGTTGTGACGGTCGTCGAGCACGCCGTCGGTTTCACCGAACTTGTGGATCGTCGTGATGATGATCCTGCGCGCCCCCTGGCTGAGCAACGTCTGCAGCTCCTTGCGGGAGTCCGTCGACACGAGTCCGGGCACGTCGGAGGCGTTGAAGGTCCCGGTGATCTGGGTGTCGAGGTCGATGCGGTCGACGACGATCAGGATCGTCGGGTTGGTCAGCTCGGCCATCGCCCGGAGCTTCAACGCGGTGAACACCATCAGCAGTGACTTGCCTGAGCCCTGAAAGTGCCAGATCAGTCCCTGCTTGGTCTTGCCATGCAGTACGCGCTTCACGATCAGGTTGGTCGCTTGGAACTGCTGGAATCGGGCGATGACCTTGATCTTGCGGTGCTTGGAGTCGGTCGCATAGATGGTGAAGAACCGCAGGAAGTCCAGCACCGCCGCCGGCTTGAGCACACCGTTGACTGCGTCCTTGACGACCTCGAGTCCGACCTTGGCCGGCGCGTTGGGGTCCGTCTCCTCCTCGCGCCACGGACCCCACAGTTCCACCGGCATCCCGACCGTGCCGTAGCGAAAGTCCTTCCCCTCGGTGGCAAACGAGAACACGTTCGGCACGAAGAACTGCGGCACGCTGGCCTCGTAGTCGTCGTGCACCTGCGCTGCTCCGTCGATCCACGAGTACGCCGCCCGGATCGGGGTCTTTGCTTCTCCGACGACGAGGGGAAAACCGTTGCACCACAACACCAGATCGAAGCGTTTGTTGACCCGCCCGATCTGGAAGGTCACCTCGGTCGAGATCGCCCACTGGTTCGAGGAGTCTTCATCGGGATGGTCGAGGTCGATCAGGCGGACCGTTGTGTGCTCACCGTTGGGACCGAACGGCATCGACTTGTGCCCGGTCAGCCACGCCATGAACTCCTCGTTGGCGACGACCGGATGCGGAGTCGTGCGCGCCGAGATGAGGATCGCCCGCAACGTGTGGATGACCTCATCTGCCTTACGCGGGTCAGCTTCGATCTCGGGGTTCAACCGGATCAGTGCCGCCTTGGCCGCGCCCTCCAACAGCGCCTCGTCGGTGCGTCGCGGCAACTCGTTGCCGGGCACGAACGGGATGTCGGTGGACTGCACCAGGTCGCGGACGAAATCCCGGACGGAGTTCGCCTCGTTGAACTGAGCCATCAGTTGCCCCCGAATATCTCGGCAAGCATCGAGTCCCGAACCGTGCCGACAGCGTCAGATTCTTCCGTCAACGCGTCTACTAGCGTCGAGATCACTTCGAGGTGGGACAGGATTTCCCCCTGTTCCTCTAACGGCGGCAACGGGAAATCGAAGTTCTCGACGTCCGTCTTTGTGATATTCGGGTCCTTTCGAGAACTCGCTGCTACCCTGCGCCATTTGGGTCGACCAGCCTTCAGAACTTCGTGCAAGAATCGAGCGTCTACTTCAGGCCGCAAATCGAGTACTGCACTGACAGCTTGATTCGTTGCAGCGTCGACGCCAAGTCTTGCGGTTCGACCGATCTGGCCGAACCCTCCGTACATGGCCACAAGCACGGTGCCGGCAGGAACAACTTTTGCGGACGTCTCGGCTACCGCGACTTCGGTGATCGTTTCATCGGTTTCCGTTAGCAGATCCTCGTTCAGGTCGAGAGTCTTGACCCATCGAATCTCACCGCCATCGAAATACCTTCCTTGCTTTGACCGACTCGGGGTGGCCCCTGAGCGCACTCGCCCAACCGACGCAATAGTCTCAGCCGTCCATCCGTGGGGAACGTCGTCAGTCCACGAGTTCACACATTCCGGGTGGAGCTCGGCAGCGAACCATGCGCCTCGCGGGCCGACAGTAAGAAGCGCGAGACGCGCCAATTCAAACTCCGTCAGCGTGGTTTGAAGGAGGTCCTGCAACTCGCGACGATGGAGCTCGATGGCCCATAGAAGTTCAGCGATGCGTTTCTGCTCGTCGAGGGGTGGGAGATCGAACACGAAGTCGGCGAGGTCGCGCCAGTTGGTACGGGGCGACAGGGAGCCGGCTGACGTGCCCAGGGCGTGGTCGAAAAACTCGTTCGACTGGACGAGGAACGGCAGAAATTCGCCGAGCATCTGGTTCTCGTCGGCCTCGAAGGTGTAGATGTCGCCGGAGCAGATGGCGTCGAACTCGGCGTAGGCGACCTTCCGCTGGTAGGCGCGACGCTTGCCGAACAGCGTCTGGCCCGGTTTCATGCGCCGTGTGAAAGTGGTGCCGTCCTCGGATGATCCCCAACGGCTGATCTTCAGCTCACCTGGGTCCATGTGCTCCATCGCGATAATCCGGTCGATGCCGGCCTCATCGGGATTCCGCACAGTCTCGTTGACGTTGCGCACGACATCGCCGAAGGTGACTCGCTTCCAGGCCGACTTGTCGAGGTTGAGACTCACACCGCCACCGCCGTCCGGAGCAGGGCAAGTACCTCGTCCGTGGTGGTGTCGGATGCCTCGGCCGCGGCTCGCCAGTCTGCGACGGCATCGACAACCTCGGCCTGCTCGCCCGCGCCAGCAGCCTTGGCTCCCGCTACGTAAAGCGGGATCGCGAGGCTGTGGCCCTTGCCTGCGATCTCATCCAGCGTCGCAACGGCTGCGAACTGCTCGATGTCGGTGAAGCCGCGGTAGGCGTCGAGAATCTTCTGCTGGTGGCTGTCGCGAAGGAACGACTGCGCCTGCTCTCGCGCTACCTCGTTGACCGCGTTGATGAACAACACCTTGCCGCTATGCTCGGCGGGCTTGTTAGCGCGCAGCGTGACGACGACGGCTTCCATCGGGCTGTTGTAGAACAGGCCCGCGCCCAAGCCGAGGACGCACTCGACAAGGTCGGACTTCACCAGCGCCTCGCGCATCACCGCCTCCTCACGACGGAAGAGCACTCCGTGGGGGAAGAGGATGGCGGCGCGGCCGGTCGTGGGATTGAGGCTCTTGGCGATGTGTTGGAAGAAGGCGTAGTCGGCGCGGCCCTGCGGCGGAATTCCCCACATGTTGCGGCCGTAGGGGTCCTTGGCAAAGGCCTCGCGGTTCCAGGCCTTGATGGAGTACGGCGGGTTGGCGAGCACGACATCGAAAGTCTCAAGGGCGCCTTTTGTGTTGAGGAACGCCGGCCGGGTCAGGGTGTCGCCGTGGGTGATGTGGCCGTCGGTTATGCCGTGCAGGAACAGGTTCATCCGCGCGATCGCCGAGGTGCCGTAGTTGATTTCCTGGCCGTAGAGCCGGACGCTGCGCCACTCCTCTCCGTGGCGTTTGAGCTCGGCGACGGTGGAGATGAGCATGCCGCCGGTGCCGCAGGTCGGATCGTATATCGACTCGCTGGGCTGGGGTTCGAGCATGAGGGTCATCAGATGCACGAGCGTGCGGTTGGTGTAAAACTCCTGGGCGGTGTGGCCGGAGTCGTCGGCGAATCTCTTGATCAGGTACTCGTAGCCGTTGCCGAGTTCGTCCTCGGGCAGGTTTCCAATCGACAACGTTTTGGTGGAGAAATGCTCGATCAGGTCCGCCAGGGTGGGGTCGGGCAGGAGGTTCTTATTGCCCCAATCCCCGTCGCCGAAGACACCAGGCAGGGTGTCCGGGTTGGCGGATTCGATCGCCCGCATCGCTTGGAGAACGGTCACGCCGATGTTCTCTGTGACAGAGCGGATGTCGTCCCAGTGGCAGCCGTCGGGGATGGCGAAGCGGTGGTTCTCCGGGAGGTCGGCGAATTCCTCGTCTCCGTAGGTCTCCAACGCGGCGCCGTGCTCCTCGTCGTAGACGTCGGAGATCCGTTTCAGGAAGACGAGCGGGAAGATGTACTGCTTGTAGTCGCCGGCGTCGATGAGGCCTCGCAGCACGATGGCCGCACCCCACAGGTAGGACTCCAGCTCCCTTTGGCTGATCTGCTTTGTCATGCGCTCAACCCCCACTTGGCCAGCTCCGCTTCCAGTGCCGCGCGAGTCTTCGTGGCCCGGGCACGGGCGTTTTCGAGGTTGGCGAGTGCTTCGGCGAGTGTCAGCTTCTCGCCGGTCTCTGCGGGGGTGACGTACAGCGGGATACTCAGGTTGAATTCGTTAGCTTGGATCTCATCAAGGCCAACGACGCGGGCACGACCGTCGATATCCGCAAAGCCCTGGTATGCCTCGAATAGCGCCTGGGAGTGCTCGGGCTCCAGGCTGTTCTGGCTGCGGCCCTTCTTCATCAGGTTCTCGCCGTTGATGAAGAGGACCTTGCCCTTGCAGCTTGCCGGCTTGTCGTGGCGAAGGATCAGCACACACGCAGCAAGACCGGCGCCGTAGAACAGGTTCGGGGCAAGTCCGATGACCGCCTCGATTCTATCGGCCATGAGCACGTGGGCTCGGATACGCGCTTCGGCGCCTTGGCGGAACAGGGCGCCCTGCGGGAGGACCACAGCGACTCGTCCAGTTTTGGGGTCGGCGGAGGTAAGCATGTGCTGAATCCAGGCCCAGTCGGCGTACCCCTTCGGGGGGACGCCGCCGAGCTGGTTGCGGCCCCACTTGTCGCTCGCCCACTCGGCCTCGCCCCAGTTCTTCAGTGAGAACGGCGGGTTGGCGACGACGCAGTCGAACTGGGCCAGGTGATTCCCGGTGTAGAACGCCGGGTTGCGCAGGGTGTCCTCACGAATGATCTTGAAGTCTTCCACGCCGTGTAGCAGTAGGTTCATCCGGGCGATCGCGGACGTCGCCAACACCTTCTCTTGTCCATAAAGCTTGCCCCACAAGGTTTTAGGACTGCCGCCGACCGACTTCACGTGCTCGATGACCTCGATCAGCATGCCGCCGGTCCCACACGCGGGATCGTAGATCCTCTCACCCTCCTGCGGATCAAGGATGTTGATCAGCAAGCCGACCACCGAACGCGGTGTGTAGTACTCGCCCGCTTTTTTGTTCGACTGGTCGGCGAACCGCTTGATTAGGTACTCGTAGGCGTTGCCGAACACGTCGGGCGCGACGTTCCCGTTGGACAGTGTCTTCGTGGAGAAGTGTTCGACTAGGTCGGCGAGCTTGCGGTCGGGAAGCTTGTCCTTATTGGTCCAGTTCGCGTTGCCGAAGATGCCGTACAGCGTTTCGGGGTTGGCCTTCTCGATTTCTCGGAACGCGGTCTGCAGCGCGCTCCCGATGTTCTCGGTGTGGTTACGCACGTCGGACCAAGCATTGCCGTCGGGGATGGCGAAGCGGTGATTCTCGGCGAACGCCGCGAATTCATAATCTCCCCCGGACTCGGCGAGGGACTCCGCGAACTCCTCTGCGTACACGTCACTGATCCGCTTGAAGAACATCAGCGGAAAGATGTAGGCCTTGAAGTCCGCCTGATCAATACTCCCGCGCAGCAAATCAGCCGCTCTCGCGAGGTACTGCTCAAGCTCTGGCAGAGTAATGAGATCAGGCGCCAACGTACCCCCTATGTTCACGATCATCATGAGCGCTGCCACCGACAGAGGTAGCAAGGCCTACACGTTAGAGAACTCGAACGTGCGTGACCACCAAACGCAGGAGCCGACACAGCGGTGCAATCGGTTCTTGCAAGCGTTGTCGTAGAGGCGTCCAGGAATTATCGCCAAGTGCCACTTGATGACACTCCGGGTGTGAGCGTCAGGACTTCCGCGGTGGTCTACCGAATAGCAATCGAAGCCAGCACTAGCTTGGCGGCTCACGGGTCCTGCGCCGTGGACGCCTGGCGCTCATCGAGCGTCAAGCGCCTGACGCGCCCCCGGCGGCGCGGCGTCGTCGCCGCGTTGCGGTCTCGATGAGGAGCTAGCGCCGGTACTGCCATACCCGTGGCGCGACCTCGCTTCAGGGACTTACGCAACCAGGTCCCCAAACACGATCTAGCACACGTCATCGGACCTGCGGACGCTCCAAACACAAAGGTCACGACCTCTTTCGAGTTCGTGACCTAAGCGCCGCGGTTACGTAGAACCGCTCGTGGTGGGCAGTTCAGCTGTGCTGGTCAGCATGGGTTTCTGCGGCCGCTTCCACTGGGTTATACGGGTTTTTCCACAGCTTTTCCGATGCGCAAAGGCCGGTCTGCCTACGGCCTCTTTATGCCTGGTGTGCCCCTCGGGGGGCCGCGGGATCGGCTGCTTGTCGGATGCTGAAGAACGCGGGCCGACGTCGCGTTGCCGGTTCTGCCCGGAGTTGCTGTATCGCGGCCGAAATTTCCACAATCTTTCCGGCGGTAAGCACACCGATAGGAGGGCTGACCGAAGGAGCCAGCCCGCTTACCTGCGAGAAGGGTTTGTCAGCTGCGTCGGGGCATCGGTGTGGGTTGGTGTCCGAGGTCGGCGGCAAGTTGGCGCAGCCGGATGTCGATGGCTTCGGTGCGCCCCATCCTGGGGTCGTGGTTCTGTTGGGCGCGGATGTTGACGGTTGCGGCGGCCAACGCGATGGCGATCTTGATCATCGGCGTCCTGCGTGGCCCGGTAGTCAATGAGTCCAGGCCGGCGACGTGGCGAGACTTGAGCTGGCTGAATCGTTGTTCGGTGAGTGCTCGCGCGGCTTCGAAGTAGAGGGTGTGCTCCCAGGAGCCGGGGACGAGGTCCCACTGGGCCATCTTGAGCTGGCCATCGGTGAGGTAGACCGTGATGCTGGAGTTACTGCAGCACGCCATAGCGTCGGCAGGCCAGTCCGGTTCGGCCATCGGCAGCCCGATGACCTCGGTGTGCATCGATTCGGGTTTATGCGGGCACATGACGGTCCCCAGTGCTGCCGGGCAGACTTGCCGGATCTTGACCCGCTTCGGAGGTGTGGCGGCGATGGCTGGCCGACCGAATCGGCAGTCAGTCATTACCGGTCTTGAATGCAGCCCCATCAGGAAGGGATAGATGGCTTGCAAGCGGCGATCGTGGGCTCCGAAATTGTCCTGTGCAAGGAGTTCTTCGGTGCTGGGAGTGCGGTGACCGGTGATCCGTTTGATCACCGCAGGACAGTAGAACGCGCCGGCGTACTGCAGGGGTCCGGGTTCGGGTCCGTCGGGTGCGCCCGGCGGTGAGGCGCTCGGGTACTCGACTGTCCAGTGTTTCGGGTAGCGCACCACCGGTGAGAAGCCGTGTTTGAGCATCAGTTGCGCGAACCCGTTCTTGGGGTTGTAGCCCATGTCGGCGGTGAGCAGCGGTCGCCGGGATCGGCCGCTCCTACCTTCGCGGCGGCCATCGACACCGTTGCGGCGAGCGTGGGTCAACGCGGTCGCTAGGCCCTCGACGCTGCCGCTGGTCGGGGCGTGGACGTCCATACCGACGAACAGGGCGGGCTGGGCGTGCAGGGCGTCGCGGCGCGCGACCCGGGACACGAAGGTGGCTCCGATGCCGAATCCGCTGGATTTGATCTCTCCTGGGATGCCGGGTTGTTTGATTTGGCCGCGCTTGTCGCGGGCCCAGTACCGCGCTACCGAGGATGCTCCGCGGTAGCGCTCTGGACGGGTGCCCAACATGCCGTCGGGTGCCGCGGTGTTGATAATTGTTTCGTCGACAACAACGTCGCCGTGGCAGTCGGGTGGGGCAACGGTCCTGATCGACCCGTAGAGCAGATCGTTGATCACTGCGGTCAGTCGTTGATTGGCCGCGGCGCTGCGGGCATGGTCCTCGGGGCTGCGGGCGTGTAGGCGGGCGGTGTATTCGGCGTTGGTCATCCGCCGGGCGGGCAGATCTGAGTCAGGGTCCAGGGGTTGCATGCGCAAGCTCCAGAACCGGTGGAAGCGTTTGTACTCGGTGTCTGCCATGGTGCTGATGGCGGTGCAGTCTTGTCCTGCCATGCCGACCGCGACGAGCTGATTGGCGCTGAATTCGCCGAGGGTGTCCATGGTGCCCCGCAGACTGTACGGGCGCCCGATGATGAATCGCACAAGCAGCGCGACGAGCACCCCGGTCACGGTGTAGGTAATCCCTACGGGCTTGCGGCCGCCCGGCTGTGCGGTGTGGCGGTAATAGTCTTCGATGCTCTGTGCTGCAACGGATTTCACGATCGTCTCCAGCGCAGTGGCGAATACATCGTCGGCGATCGTGCACAACTGCTGTCGGTTCCGGATCATCGCCGTGCCTCGTCGAGGATGGTGATGGCGTGGCGCAGCTTGTACTGTGTCACCAGGCTGCGTTCATCGACGAGGATCCGCAGTTCGCACAGGTCGGCGAGTTGTTGCAGCAGTACTGCCGGGATGCGTTCGGCCAGATCCAGCACCCACCGATTCCGCAACGCAATCGGATCGATGGTGGGGTGGCCGTGGTTGCGCAGTTGCTCACCGACCCGGTTGACGATGTTGCGCTCAGCGGCAACGGCGTGTGGGGCCAAGATGAGGCGGTCGCCGAGGCCTGCCGCAAGTCCCACGAGCCGGGCACCGATCTCGCGGTCCCAGACCGGCACCTGGCGCACACCTCCGCCAAGATTCGGCAACGCCACAACCGCGACTGCACGACCGTCGACGGTGGTGGTCGTGATCGCGGTGCCGCGCAGGCTCCGGAAGTCCGCCGGCCGGGCGCCTGCACCGTAGCTGAGGTCTAGCAGTGCTTGCGTCCGTTGTGATAGGCGTGCCGGCAGCCGAGGGATCAGCGTCCGCAGGCGCGCGATCTCGGCATGGCTAGCCACCGGATGCCGATGCCGCGCAAGCGCATTCGTACCGATCTTGGCTGGGAACTGCTGTGGATGTAGACGACGGCCCGTCCGGTACAGGATGTAGCGGCGCTGGTCAGCGGATCGCTTGCTGGCGGTGGCAGTGGCGGCCAGGTGTTCGTCGACGTTGGCCCTGGTAAACGCCCGTACCGGGTCGACCACATCGCCGAACGCCGCCCACACCAAGAAACGAGCTACGTGTCCGACATCTTTGCGGTCTTGTTCGGCGCTGGTGAACGGCACCTGACACCGCAGGGTCGCGGCCGCCGTGATCGCTGCGCGCGCCACCTCCGGATCGTCGGCACCGACGGTCTGGCGCAGCAGTGTGGCCAGCCGGTCATGCTCCGACGGTGGCAGCGCGGGAAGCTCCCTCACCGCGGATTGAGCGACGAGCATTGTTGCCTTCGCCGCTGACTCCGCGGCGGGACCGTGAGCAGCCGCCTGAGGGCTGACCGGTGGGCTGGCCGCGATGGTCATCTTCTTGAACCGCGCCATCAGCGGGCCGTCCTCGCCCCGATTGACCAACAGTCGCAAGCTGGTCGGCCTGCACGGTTTCGGTTGGGCGTCTTCACGCCTAGCCACCTCGGCCCCAGGATTCGGTCGAGACAATCCGGCGTGGACGGTTGACAGGTTTGTTCGTGCACGGTGGAATACACCTATCCCTCCTTGAGGGGTCTAGAGCCGAGAGACTCTTGATGAACGCCGAAGCTGGGTTGCCCCCCAGCTTTTGGCATTTCTGGGCTCGGCACAGCCGAGAAAGGTGAATGTTCGCGTTTCGGCGCGAGAACCGTTCTAAGAGCTACCTATTCGGGCGTCCTCCCCTTGATTGTGGTCATCGTGCAGCGGTCCATTGAAGCGGCGCCGTCTACGCCTCGTCTGCCGGTGCCGGCGAGTCCGCGGCAGTGCCCTGCGCGAAACAGGTATCTGTTTGGTCAGGCAGTGCTCCGCCGAGGAGACGCTCCCCCGTCTGGGACAGCGTCAGACCTTGGGCATCGGCGTAGTCATAGATTCGGGCGGCCAGCTCGGGGGTTAAGCTGAACTCCACGCGCACGCGCTCGCGGCGTTTCATTACCGGTCGAGCCATGGAAACCACCTCTGCTGTGGAGGTCCGGATCACTCCGGAGGAGGCCGAAAGATCTCGTGGCGCGAATATAGCCGAACTTTGGCTGCACCCGTTTCCGGCAATATCGATCGGCACTGTAATCCGTTGCTTCTCAAGAGCTTTGGGTCATAAATCGGCATCCAAATTTCGAGTGCCGACATATGTACAAGCGTTGTGCGCAAACACTTTTCATGCGCGTTTCTGTGGATTGACTGCTTGTGCGCGCTGCACGGCATCTGTGCCTTCGACAGAAAGAATCGTCCTTCGGCGTGTCGCCTACCCGTAGGCTGTGGTCGCGGCAATTCAAGATGCACGGATGCCTACGCCATGGAAAACAAGACTGCCGTCGCCTCACCGATCTGCAGGACAAAGCATTTAATTTGGCGAGCAACACGTCACCCCGTGCTACCGCCACGCGCCGTCCGCGATCGCCGGATCATCAACATCGGCTGCAGCCGTCGCCGCCCTGACGAGATCCTCTGTCGGCGTCGCCTGAAAACTAACCCCGTGTCGGCGGGTGAATTTTGACCCCCTTCGTCTGAGTCTCGGCTTACGAGCCGAGAGGAGAAGGGAGTGTTGTCAGTGGAGGATTGGGCTGAGATCCGCCGGTTGCATAAGACCGAGGGGTTGCCGATCAAGTTGATTGCCAGGACGTTGGGGATCTCGCGCAACACGGTGCGGGCGGCGGTGGCCTCCGACGGGCCGCCGAAGTACGTGCGCAGGCCGGCGGGGTCAGCGGTGGATGCGTTCGAGGACGCGATCCGGGCGCAGCTAGCAGCGGTGCCGACGATGCCGGCCACGGTGATCGCCGAGCGGGTCGGCTGGACGCGGGGCATCACGGTGTTCAAGGAACGGGTCCGGGAGCTGCGCCCGGCGTATCTGCCCCCGGACCCTGCCGGGCGCACGTCCTATGACGCCGGGGATATCGCGCAGTGCGACCTGTGGTTCCCACCCACGACGCTTCCGGTCGGCTATGGGCAGACCCGGACCGCGTTGCAGTTGCCGGTGCTGACGATGGTGCTGGGGTACTCGCGGTGGCTCTCGGCGATCCTGATCCCGTCGCGGCGGGCCGAGGACCTGTTCGCCGGCTGGTGGAACCTGATCGCCGCGCTGGGTGCGGTGCCCCGCACCCTGGTCTGGGACGGCGAGGGCGCGGTCGGGCGGTGGCGAGCCGGAAGGACCGAACTAACCCGGGACTGCCAGGCATTCCGCGGGGTCCTGGGCACCAAGGTCATCGTGCTCAAGGGCGGAGAGCCCGAGCACAAGGGCATCGTCGAGCGCAGCCACGACTACTTGGAGAGGTCGTTTCTGCCGGGTCGCAGTTTCACCGGGCCCGGGGACTTCAACTATCAGCTGCAGAAGTGGCTGAATGTGGTCAACACCCGTCGGCGTCGCGTGTTGGGGTGTGCGCCTGGCAATGTCAACTTGTAGTGGCCCCACTGTGACGGCCAGTTTCGGCCCCACTTCGCGGTGCGTTGGGGGTTGGCGTTTAGCCCCAGAAGATGCCTGAGGGGTTGTGGTCGATTTCGGTGAGCACATCGTGGATGTGCGGTGTGGGGTCGATCATGTCGTAGCGGTGAAATTTGAGGTGTCGGTCTCGCCAGTACAGGGTCCAGGTGTTGGTGGTGGCGGTGTAGCGCAGTCGTGCGATCGGGAAACTGGTCCAGTCCGGACCGTAGTCTGCGCGCCACGGCGCTCGTCGTTCGACGATGGTCAGGTGCCGGGCAGCGACGTCGCATTCGACGCGGACTTGGTGACGCGCATGTTCGGGCACTCTGGCCGCGCACCACTGTTGCACGCGTGCGACATCGAGTTCGGGTAGGGCCATCGGGTCACCACCGGGGCGAGTTGGTGGCGGCGGTCAAGGTGTCGTAAGCGGTGTCGAGTTGGCGTTGACGGCGGCGGTTGGGTTCATGATTGGACTCGGCAGCCACCGCATCGATCAGATCATCGAGTTCGTCGCCGGTCATCGTGAGGTGAAGCTCGCCACCGTGGGCGAACACCGCGAAAACCGCTCTCTGACAGTCGCTGTCGAGGAAGGGCAGGGTGCGCAGGATCGCTGCGGTGTCAGCGTCGATGGGAATGTCGCGCAGCGGTTGGGCTGCGGTCAGTTGCTGGCGACGCAGATCGTAGATTGATGCTGCCCAGTTGCTGATGGTGCCGTCGTCGCCACAGTGGCTGCATTGCCAGCCGATGGGTTGCTCAGCATCGCCGCGGACGACCGTGATGCGGCCCGGGCAGCGGCGGTTGGCGGGTCGGCGCCGACACGGCAGCGCGGTTTCCCACCGGGTGTGAGCGTCGCCGGCCGATGCTGCGGAAACGATGCTGCCCAGGTGCTCGGCGAGCGCACGGGCCGGCCCGGGGTCTCGGGGCCCACGTCGAGGAAGTGCTGCAGATCGGCGACCAACATGACCTGGTCACTGTATCGGCTGCAGGCAGCATCAGCGGCGTGTGAGTTACTGCGCGGTGCTGGTGCGGCGGGTGCGGGCATGGGCGAGTCGGTAGGAGGTGGTGCCGGTTTCGATGATCTGCCCGGCGAAGGTCAACCGGTCGACGATGGCCGCACACAGTCGCGGGTCGGTGAAGGTCTTGGTCCACGCGGAGAACGGCTCGTTGGACGCGATCGCCACCGAGGCGCGTTCCTCGCGCTCGGTGAGCACCTGGAACAGCAACTCCGCACCGCGGCGGTCCAATTGCAGATAGCCCAGCTCATCGATGAGCAGCAGATCCACCCGACCGTAGCGGGTGATCAACTTACTCAGGTGGGCCTCGTCGGCGGCCTCGACGAGTTCATTGACCAGCTTGCTGGCCAGGGTGTAGCGGACGCGGTAGCCGGCTTCGGCGGCGGTGGTTCCCAATCCGATCAGCAGGTGAGTTTTGCCGGTCCCGGAGTCGCCGATCAAGCACAAGGGTTCCCCGGCTTTGACCCAGGCGCAGGTGGCCAGGGTGCCGATGACTGCGGGGTTGATCGCGGGGTTGGCCTCAAAGCTGAACTCGTCGAGCCGCTTTGGCCGAGGGAACCCGGCGTCATGAATGCGGCGCTGCGCCCGGCGGCGATCCCGGTCCTCGCATTCGGCGATCATCAGCTCCGATAAGAACCCCAGATAGGACTGCTGTTCACGTTCGGCCGCGGCGGCGATCTCGGCGAAGCGGTCACGGATGGTGGGCAGCCGCAACATCCGGGCACCTTGTTCGATGGCCGCGACCGCGGCCTGATCGGTGACGGTGTGACGTGTCGTGTTGGTCATGAGCTCTGCTGACCCAGCAGAGTGTCATAGTGGGCCACCGACGGCAACGGCCGCTCGTCGGCGATCAGGCGGTGCCCAGCCAGCCGGAGCACCTGGGTGCCGTCACAGCCGGGTGCTGAACCGAGGCCGGCGCGCTGTTCGGCGGCCCGGCGGGCTTCCAGCGCCACCACATCGGCATTGACCGAGCCCACCGACAGCGCAGCGCTGATACCGGCCAGCACATCAGCGCGGTCGAGGTGACGGTGCAGCAACAGGACTTCAACCAGCACACGCGTTCCGCCAGCATCCCCATGAACCCGCCGGGCTGCAGTCCACCACGCGTCGTGTTCGGCGGTGAACAGTTTGGCCGCCCGCGCTTGAGCCAGTGCGGTGGCCCCCGGCAACGCGCCGGGTTTGCGGGCCAGGATCTCCAGATAGTGGTCCAAGTCCAGCACCTTGGTGCCTTTGCCGACTGCCCGGGGATGACGTGCCACCACCGTGGTGCGGTCATACACGGTGACATGCGACGCCGACAGTTTCACCCGCACCCGATGCCCGATGAACCGGGCCGGCACCGAATACTGATTGCAGCGCACCATGATCTGGGCGTACCGATCCACCCGCGGAGTCAGCGTCAACGCCGTCTCAAACGGCTGATCAGCAACAGGCTGCAGGAACTGCCGCTCGGTTTCCCAGTCCTGGCCAACACTGTTGGCGCGGTCGGCGATCCGACGACGATCGTCGGCGTCGTCAGCAGCGGCCAACAACGCGTTGAGCTCGTCGCGGGGAGTCCACCACCGGCATCGGCACGCAGTGATTGCGGCGGAACCGGCCACCTTCGCCTTCGACGCCGCCCTTTTCGTGGCTGCCGTCGTGACCGGGCTGGCAATACCACGCTTCAAAGCCGTAGTGCGAGCGGAACGCGATCCAGCGTTCATTCTCCTGACGGGACCGTCCGAACAACACCTGCTTGACCGCACTATTGAGATTGTCGTAACGGATCTTGTCAACCGGCACCCCGCCCAGGCGGTTGAACCCATGAACGTGGCCCTCCAGGAACGCTTCCTGGCCCTGGGTGGCGAACGCCCGATGCGCTGCTCGACCCGAGAACGACAACCGCATCGTAAACAGTGCGGTCTTGGTTTTCACCCCGGCCAGCACCACCCACAGATCGTGGAAGTCGACCTCGGCTTCAGCGCCCGGGCGGTAGGTCTGCGGCACAAATCCCGCCTCCAGCGCCCGGCCCGCCTCCGCAGCGATCTGCGGGCGACGTTTGCGGATGTGGTCGCGCACCGTCGAATACGACAACCCGGCAGCGTCATGCTCATCGACCAGCCGCGCCAACACCCGTCGCGCGGTATGGCGTTGCTTTGTCGGGGCATCCAGATCCGAACGCAGCATCTCATCGATGGCCGCCTTGAACGGCTCCAACCGCGGCGCCGCTCGCGGCCCGGTCTTGCGCGGCGGCGGCACCGCCGAATCCAACGCTTGGCGCACCGTGCGTCGATGCACCCGGTACTTATCTGCCAGCGCCCGGATCGACAAACCCTCAACCCGACGATCCCGGCGGATCGCTGCGAACTGCTCCACCCGTGTCCTCACCTTTCCAGCCACCAACCCTTCACCAGCGATCCGGGCCATCCGGAACCGCCTGTGATCACTGTCAGGTGGGGCCAATTCACGTCGTCCTAACCGACGCGGAGTGTCGTCAAGGTGGGGCTAACTCAGACCGTCACAACAGCACACCCGCGACCACACAGGTGGGGCCACTTTCAGCCGCCCACCCGGGGCCAAATCAGGCTGTCACAGCCAGTTGCGCCGACCGATCGGATCGGAGCAGACCTGGCGGCCATGCTCACGTTGCCGCCGGTGGCTCCGGAGGTGGGCTGGCGCAACTCGACCCGGTTGGCCCGCGATCACTACATCCGGCTGGACTCCAACGACTACTCGGTGCACCCCGCGGTGATCGGGCGGCGCATCGAGGTGATCGCCGACCTGGACCGGGTGGTCGTGTTCTGTGACGGCAAGACCGTCGCCGAGCACGAACGGGTGTGGGCGTGGCATCAGACGATCACCGACCCCGAGCACCGTGAGGCAGCGAACCAGTTGCAGCACAACAGGGTCAGTGCCTTGCGCCCAAACCGGGAACACGATGACCCGTTGTGTGTCGAGCAGCGGTCGCTGACTGACTACGACACCGCCCTGGGTATCGACCTCGGTGACGGCGGGTTCGCCTCATGACCGCCAAGACCACCCGGGCCGCGACATCGACCAACCGGGATCTGACCGCCGAGATCGCCTACCTGACCCGCGCCTTGAAGGCACCCACGATGCGCGAAGCGGTGTCACGGCTGGCCGAGCGGGCCCGAACCGAATCGTGGACCCATGAGGAATTCCTGGTGGCCTGTCTGCAGCGCGAAGTCTCCGCCCGGGAGTCCCATGGCGGGGAGGGCCGCATCCGGGCCGCGCGATTTCCGTCACGAAAGTCTCTCGAGGAGTTCGACTTCGACCATGCCCGTGGCCTCAAACGGGACCTGATCGCCCATCTGGGCACCCTGGACTTCGTCGCCGCCAAGGACAACGTCGTGTTCCTCGGCCCACCGGGCACCGGCAAGACCCATCTGGCGATCGGGATCGCGATCCGGGCCTGCCAGGCCGGCCACCGAACCTTATTCGCCACCGCCTCGGAATGGGTGGCCCGCCTGGCGGAGGCTCATCACGCCGGGCGGCTGCAACAAGAACTCGTCCGGCTCGGGCGCTACCCGCTGCTCGTTATCGATGAGGTCGGCTACATCCCGTTCGAACCCGAAGCGGCCAACCTGTTCTTCCAGCTGGTCTCCAGCCGCTACGAACGTGCCTCCCTGATCGTCACCTCCAACAAACCCTTCGGCCGCTGGGGCGAAGTCTTCGGCGACGACGTCGTTGCTGCAGCCATGATCGACCGCCTGGTCCACCACGCCGAAGTCATCGCCCTCAAGGGCGACTCCTACCGCATCAAAGACCGCGACCTCGGGAGAGTCCCGGGATCGACAACCGAAGAATGAACACCAAGGGGGTCAATTTTCAACCGACGAAAAGGGGTCAATTTTCGGCCGCCGTTGACAATCCTCAACAGTCAACATGAACGTATCCAGCATCCACGTCCGAACCTGACGCAGGTCATCGTCGGACATCTCGGAGGCCCGCTCAGCCGATTGTTCTGCCATCTGAATGCGTTCCCATCTACGACAGTGCTGTGTCGCGCAGGCCGCTACTCATGGAGTCTTGCCGACGTCAAAAACTACGAGCTTGCACAGAGGGCGCCGTAGAGAAACGATGCGATGTGATACCCCCGTCCCCGGCGGCTCGCGCGAAAGGGTGGGCTTGCCATGGAAAGGCAAGCAGCAATGGAGTTCCAAGACCGCGGTAGTGCCTACCTCGATCGAGTTCTAGCTGATCCCGAACGCGCGGAACGCGTCGCCCAGATCCGCCAGCAGATGCTTGCTGACGATTGCGCTCATCGAGCTGATCAGCGAGCAAAACAGGACTAGTGCCATTGAACATTCGTTTGCAGGGCCGCAGCGAAAGTGTCCGCGAAAACATGATTTGGACGCAGCCTCGCACACGGCGCCGTCATTCAACGGGGGTACTAGCGGTCAACGCACACTGGTTGAACAGGCGGCACACGACACGCCATCGCGAATTACATTGATGTTATTCATGTCGGTGGCGGACCATAGAGTGGCAACAACCAGTAGGAAACCGCAGGTGGGGAGGCTCCGTTGGCGGATCGTTCGGCGATCGAGTGGACCGAGGCCACCTGGAACCCCGTCACCGGCTGCGATCGCGTATCGGCCGGTTGCGATCACTGCTACGCGATGACGCTAGCCAAGCGGCTCAAGGCAATGGGCTCGGCGAAATATCAGGTCGACGGCGATCCGCGCACCTCAGGCCCCGGCTTCGGTGTGACAGTGCACCCCCAGGCACTCAGCGAACCGCTGAGGTGGAAGAACCCGCGGGTGGTGTTCGTAAACTCGATGAGCGACCTGTTCCACGCGAGGGTGCCATTGGACTTCATCCGTGACGTCTTCGCCGTCTGCCGCGACACCCCGCACCACACTTACCAGGTGCTGACCAAACGCAGCCTGCGCTTGCGCCGCGTCGCGGACAAACTCGACTGGCCGAACAACGTCTGGATGGGTGTATCCGTCGAGAACGCTGATGCACTGCCGCGGGTGGAGCACTTGCGCGAAGTGCCGGCCGCTGTGAGGTTCTTGTCCTGTGAGCCGCTGCTCGGACCGCTCGACGGAATCGACCTCACCGGAATCGGCTGGGTAATTGCCGGCGGCGAGTCCGGTCCCCGGTATCGGCCGATGGAGTTGTCTTGGGCGCGCGGTATCCGAGATGCCTGCCGCGACGAGGGTGTGCCGTTCTTCTTCAAACAGTGGGGTGGCCGCACCCCGAAGGCTTCCGGTCGCGAGCTCGACGGCCAGCTGTGGGACGAGATGCCTACCGCGGCTACCGGTTGAACTCCGACTCAGTCGTCGTCAGCTTCATCCGGGCCTGCCGCGAAGATTTGGATGCGACTGCTGGTCGGCCACGGTGAGTTCTTCGGCGAGGTGGGTGGCGACAGTCGGACGACCAACCCTTCGTGGAACAACTCGGTCAGCGCGGTCCGCACGTGCGGTTCCGTATACCCGGCGACCTGCGCCTGCTTGGCCAAGGTCGTGAAGTCGTGGGTGCCGATGCGCTTGCGGAAGTCCTCGATCAACGGCTGGATGTCGGGCTCGAGCAGGCTGGGTTGAAAAGCAGTGGCAGCACTGGCCCCGCGGCCGCTCGTAGGGTCCGCTGACCACTTGGCAGAGTTCCAGCATTCAAGGCCAGCCTGATGATGTGTCGCGAAAATCAGCGAGTACCGGGTGTACCGACGTGCAACATCCACGTCGAACGACGAGGTGTGGCAACCAAGCGCCTCGAGTTGGTCGCAGTAGAGCTTAACGAGCGCAGCCTTGGACCGCGCGGTGTTGAGTTCGGCACCAATGTCCTTCCAGGAGTCGTCCCCATACAAGCTATTCATCACCGACACCATCGCGGGGTTGGTGCGGTACCGGTGGGCTTCGTCGACCATTAACGTGATCACCGCGTCGTTCTTGCGGAGCTTCACGACCTCCGAGACGACGGACCACGGGATTTGCTTGAGCCCGTATGGGTCGATAATCCATAGCGTCTGTTTTCCCGGCGGTGCGTGCTTCTGGCGCACCTCGCCCGCGACGTCCTCGAACTTCTTCGGCCCGAGGGAAACGTGACTGATTCGGTCATCTGCGGGAAGAGCCTTCATTCGCTCGTCCAAAGCTTCGGTACGCCGCTGATCTAGGTCGTTTGTCACGTGGGTGAGCGGTTGGAAGTTCGGGCGGCAGATGTGATCGCGGTACAGCTTGGCGATCATGATCGCGCTGCCGTCGAGGCCGTCGGAGTACATGCCCGAACCGGCGAACCCGTCGATGATCGTCGCTGGCTTTGCCCACCTGCCCTGCAGGACCTTGCCCATCCAACACGCGATGTACCGCCGATAGAACGCGTGCTTGAGTCGGGTGTGGGGGTCCGACTGGTAGTCGACCTGCTTGCGCAATTCCTCCTTGCGAGTCATCTCAAGGCCTCCATCTCACCCGATGGCCGACGGCGGTCACGTGCATCATTTGGCGCTCCTCCCCCTCAATGCGCAGCGTATCGACCAGGACAGACACGGATGGTCACCTCGCCGCGGCTCCGGAGAGGCGGTGGGAGCTTCTGGACAGGTAGCCCCCGTGTGTGACAACACGCATACGGACCAGCAAGCACCTCAACTTCGCCGACGCCTACGCTCGTCTGACACGTGCGTTGACGGACAGGGGCACAGCATGGGTTCGATCCACGAGGTGATGGAGGCGTTCCGAAAAGCACCCTCGAATTCCGAGCGTGGGACGAAATTCGAGAAGCTGATGGTGCGCTATTTCGACCTGGACCCACTGCTGTCGCAGCAGTACGACGAGGTATGGCGGTGGATCGACTGGCCCGGCCGAAAGGGCAAACCCGACACCGGCATCGACCTCGTTGCCCGCGAACGCGACAGCGGTGAGTACACAGCGATCCAGTGCAAGTTCTACGAACCGACACACCAGCTCCGCAAAGAGGACATCGACTCGTTCTTCACCGCGTCGGGCAAAAACCCATTTACCAACCGGATCATCATCTCAACCACCGACCGGTGGGGCCGCAACGCCGAGGACGCCCTCGAGGATCAGTCCGTGCCGGTCCAGCGGATCGGCCTGGCCGAGATCGCAGACTCGCCGATCGACTGGGATATCGCCTGGGTCGACGGCGACTTGCGGATCGACGTCTCCGAAGCGACCCGTCACGAACCACGCCCGCATCAGGCAACCGCGATCGACAAGGTCTTCGCCGGTTTCGCCGCCGGCAACGACCGCGGCAAGCTGATCATGGCCTGCGGCACCGGCAAGACGTTCACCGCCTTGAAAATCGCGGAGCGCACGGCCGCCGAGAAGGGCGGCAGCGCCCGCATCCTGTTCGCAGTACCGTCGATATCCCTGCTGAGCCAGACGTTGCGAGAGTGGACCGCCCAGACTCAGTTCGACCTGCGAGCCTTCGCCGTCTGCTCGGACACAAAGGTGTCCCGCGCAGCCGAGGACATCAACACCTACGACGTGGCGATCCCGGTGACAGCGAACGCCGCCAAGCTGGTGCACGAGATGGAGCACCGCAAGCGTGCGAAGGGCCTGACGGTGGTGTTCACCACCTACCAGTCGCTGCCGGTCGTCGCCGACGCCCAGAACCTCGGGGTAGCTCCCTTCAATCTTGTGATCTGCGACGAGGCGCACCGAACCACCGGCGTGACCTTGGAAGGTGTCGACGAGTCGAACTTCGTGAAGGTCCACGACGCCGCCTACCTGCACGCCGACCGCCGCCTGTACATGACGGCCACACCGCGAATCTACGACGAGACCGTCAAGGCGAAGGCCGACGAGCATTCCGCCGAGATCACGTCGATGGACGACGAGACAAAGTTCGGCCCCGAGTTCCACCGCCTGTCCTTCGGGGAAGCGGTTGAGCGCGGCCTCCTCACCGACTACAAGGTCCTCGTCCTCACCGTAGATGAGGAAATGGTCGCCGCTCCCCTGCAGACCCAGCTCGCTGGCGGTGACGGCGAGCTTCGCCTCGACGACGCCACGAAGATCGTCGGCTGCTGGAACGGTCTGGCCAAACGCGCCGGCAAGACCCCCGACGGGCAGGGCTTCGTGCCCGGCGAGGCCCCCATGCGCCGAGCCGTCGCCTTCGCCAAAGACATCGCCGCGTCCAAGAAGGTCGCCGAGCTCTTCCCGAAAGTCGTTGACGCATACCGCGAAATGCTCACCGAAAGCCAAGACGACGGTGTCGACATCAACGAAACGAACCTCGACCTCGCTGTGCAGGTCCGTCACGTCGACGGCACCTTCAACGCCCTGGAACGCAACCGCGAGTTGCAGTGGCTCAAGGCCCCGCTGCCGGAGAGCGAGTGCCGAATCCTGTCCAACGCGCGGTGTCTGTCAGAGGGCGTGGACGTCCCCGCCCTTGACGCGGTGATGTTCCTGCACCCGCGCAACAGCGTCGTCGATGTTGTCCAGTCCGTCGGTCGCGTGATGCGTAAGGCCCCGGATAAGGACTACGGGTACATCATCCTGCCGGTCGCCGTACCGGCTGGGATCTCGCCGTCACAGGCCCTCGGCGATAACCGCCGATTCAAGGTCGTGTGGCAGGTCCTCAACGCCCTCCGCGCTCACGATGACCGGTTCAACGCCATGGTGAACTCAATCGCCTTGAACGCCGCGAACCCCGGCGCAGTCACCGGACAGGGTTCGGACCGGTTGCTCGGTGCACACATCGGCCCCACCACCGACAACCCGGAGACGCTCGCCGCTGCCAGCTCAACATCCACAGCGACTGCCCCCGGGGCCCCTGCGGCCGGTATCGCTGACGGCGATGGATCTGACGGTGGTGGCCTGGCGTCACAAATGGCGCTGTTCTCCCTGTCGGAGTGGCAGGAAGCGATCTACACCCGCATCGTGGACAAGGTTGGCACCCGCACATACTGGGAGGACTGGGCCAAAGACGTCGCCGACATCGCCGCGGCACTGATAACGCGCATCAGAGCGCTCCTCGATGGCGCCGATCCCAAGGTTGGAACGGCGTTCGACAAGTTCCTCCAGGGCTTGCGTGACAACCTCAACGATTCCATCACTCGTGATGATGCGATTTCGATGCTCGCCCAGCATCTCATCACGGCGCCCGTGTTCGACGCGTTGTTTGCCGGCCACGAGTTCGCCGCGCACAACCCCGTGTCACGCACTATGCAGGCGATGGTCGAACAGCTCGGCGGGGCCGGTCTGGAGGCCGAGACCTTGCACCTTGAAGATTTTTACGACTCGGTGCGGATCCGCGCCTCGGAGGTCACCACCGCGGACGGCAAGCAGCAGGTGATAGCTGAGCTGTACGAGAAGTTCTTCAAAGTGGGGTTCGCGAAGCAGGCCGAGGCGCTGGGCATCGTCTACACCCCCGTCGAGATCGTTGACTTCATCCTCCGTGCCGCCGACCAGGCATCCCGGGAAGCATTCGGTCGCGGCCTTACTGACGATGCAGTTCACATCCTCGATCCGTTTACCGGGACGGGCACCTTCATCACCCGACTGATGCAGTCGGGTCTCGTCCGGCCAGAAGACTTGGCCCGCAAGTACGCGAACGAGTTGCACGCGAACGAGATTATGCTGCTTGCGTACTACATCGCCGCGGTGAATATTGAGAGCACGTACCACGCACTCGCGACTGAAGCTGAGTACAGCCCGTTTGAGGGCATCGTGCTGACCGACACCTTTCAGATGACCGAAGACGACGACTCGATGGATGCGGAGATATTCCCGCAGAACAATTCTCGGATCGTGAGGCAGCTGGCCGCACCGATCCACGTAATCGTCGGGAACCCCCCGTACTCTGTGGGTCAAGAATCAGCCAACGACCTGAACGCCAATATGGCTTACCCCACCCTAGACAAGCGGATCGCGGACACGTACGCAAAGCTGTCGACGGCAAAGACGCAGCGGACCCTCTACGACTCCTACCTGCGGGCTTTCCGGTGGGCAACCGATCGAGTTGGTGATCACGGGGTCGTGGCGTTCGTCTCCAATGGCGGATGGATCGACGGCAACACCGCCGACGGCATTCGCCTGACCCTCGCTGGCGAGTACAGCCGGATTTACGTCTACAACCTCCGAGGCAACCAGCGCACTGCCGGCGAGCTGTCCCGCAAGGAGGGCGGCAAGGTGTTCGGTTCCGGGAGCCGCAGCACCGTCGCGATCCTCATCGGAGTGAAGGACCCCGCCAGCAGCGAACCATGCAGAATCCTCTATCGCGACGTCGGCGACTATCTGACCCGCGAGCAGAAGCTGGAGATCGTCGCGGGAGGCGACCTTGAAACGGTTGAATGGCAGGTAATTACGCCGAACGAACATGGAGATTGGGTACATCAGCGAAGCGGCGACTTCGCGGCGTTGCCAGTCATCGGAGACAAGAAGCCGGCGGCAGGCGTGACCAAGGTGTTCTCGGTTCATTCGTTGGGGCTCAACACAAGTCGTGACTTGTGGATTTACAACTCTTCCGCGGAAAAGTTACGGCGGTCGATTGAGCAGTTCGTCGCTCACTACAACGACGAAGTCGATCGCTTCGCTGACTACTCTGCAAAGCGCGGCTTGACCAAGTTGGACGAGGCGGATGCCGATAAATACCTCGGCGAGCATCCCGAAACGACCGCTGCCAGCTATCTCAAATGGTCATCCAGCCTCAAGCAGCAGCTCGCGCGCCTTAAGAAGTCGACGGTCGAGGAGGCATTCCAATCGAGCATGTACCGTCCGTTTTTCGCCCAGCATGCGTACTTTGGTCCGACACTGATTCACCGTAGGGGGACTCTGGATCGGATCTTCCCGACCGCCCGTCATCAGAACATCGGGATGTATGTCGTCGGATTCGGATCGGCCGTCCCGTTCTCCGTACTCATGGTGAACCGAATCCCCGATCTGCACCTTACGGGAGCAGGCAGCGGCGGCCAGTTCTTCCCGCGTTGGACTTACGAAAAGGTTGCGGCTAAAAGCGTGGGGGCTCCCGCGCTCGACCTGGATACCGGGCCCCACGGGTTGGAGGAGATTGACGAGCACGGCTACCGCCGCGTGGACAACATCACCGGCGAATTGCTCGGGTTGTTCCGGGATACGATCGGCGATCAGGTCACCAAAGACGACATCTTCTTCTACGTCTACGGACTCTTACACGACCCGCATTATCGTGAGACCTTCGCGGCAGACCTTAAGAAGATGCTGCCGCACATCATCGTCCCCGAGTCGGGGGAGCGCTTCGATCAGATCGGCGCTGCCGGCAGAGCGCTTAGGTAGTGTCTGTTAATTGCGGACGCGGTGATAGATGATGATCGCAGCTAGGGTGACGCCCCCGAGGTAGCTCAGCGCGTATTTGTCGTATCGGGTGGCGATACCTCGCCAGTGCTTGAAGCGGTTGAAGGATCGCTCGACGGTGTTGCGGTGCTTATAGATTCGCCCGGAGAACGCCGGTGGCCGTCCGCCTTTGCTTCCCCGGCTCTTTCGGCGGGCGATCTGGTCGCTGCGCTCGGGAATGGTGTGGGCGATTTTGAGCTGGCGCAGTCGGGCTCGGGTCGAGTCATGGGAGTACGCCTTATCGGCGAGTAGCCGAAACTTTGGGCCCTGATGGGCAGTCAGCAGTGGCCACAGCATCGGGTTGTCGCCGGCTTGCCCCGGCGACAGTGCCATGGTGACCGCGCTGCAGCGTTGATCGGCCAGCGCGTGGATCTTCGTTGTCAGCCCGCCGCGTGAACGGCCGATGGCATGGTCATCGGGCTCATCGGGGTGTTTGTTGTAATTCGACAGATCCCCCTGTGTGGCGACCAGGGCGGGCACCAGCGGCATGCTGATGTACACGCACGCTGGTCGAATCCACCGCCAGCAGCAGTTCGACCAGCTCAGCGTCAGCGTCATCGACATCGATGTCACGGGAGATCGCTGCGAAGATCTGCGCGTAGGTGCCGTCGGTGGACCACCGCAGGTGACGTTCAGCCACCGACTGCCAGGCGCCGAACTGCGCGGGCAGATCGCGCCACGGAGATCCAGTCCGGTAACGCCAGATAATTCCTTCCAGCGTCACCCGATGATCGTTCCACGGCCGCCCGCGCCGTCGACCCGAAGGCAGTACCGGCTCAATCACCGACCACAAGTCATCAGAAATCACATCAGTCCGTAACACTTAAACAGCATCAGGCACAACATCGTTCACATTAAGCAGACACGCCCTAGTGATCTCCACGTCAACTACGAGTCCGCCTCGCCGTTCCCCGTTGATGTACAGCTCAAGCCCGGCGCGGATTATCACGACCCCCAAACCTGGCGTGTGACGGACAAGAGGATGAGGTGGGCGAAAAAGAAGGACCCGTCGACCGGCAAGAGCGTCGACGACGTCACTCAGCTAATTTACAACCAGAAGGTGACCATCGCAGACATCCCCGAGGCCGCTGAGCGGTACATGATTGGCTCCCGTTCGGCGCTGGCTTGGATCATCGACCGATACCAGATTAGGACAGATAAGCCGTCCGGCCTCATCAACGACCCGAATGACTGGTGCGACGAGCACGAAGACCCTCGATATATTGTCGACCTTATCGCCAAAGTCACCACGGTCGCAGTCGAGACGATGAGAATTGTGGACAGCCTTGGGTCTGCGCCGAGCTCTACACCCCCAACTCCCGCTTGAGTCGCTCACGCATTCGCAATTTGCGCGCATCGAAGAAGTCCAAGAAGGAATCCATTTCTAGTGGGAGTCCGGCGAGATCGTTGGCGTCGACGTACGTTTTTCTCCGGGCTTCCGTCGGAAAGACACGGTCGGAAGCCACCCAGTCCGCTGGTATTGACGCCCGCTTTTCGACGTTGGGAACTCCTGCAAGAAGTTGCAGGTTAGGCAGTAGGTTGAAGGAGCTCAGATACTCACTGATCTTCTCGCTCGCGATACCCTGAGCATTCAACTTTGCCTTGCTGAAGCGCGATTTCGGGAAGATGTGATCCTCGTGGAACTCGTTACTCAAGTCGAGCCCGGGATACAGAATCGAGAGCACGGTGAAAGTGCGCGGTTTGCCGTATTCCAAGGCGAGCAGGTCGTCGATCTCAGTCGCATCGAACGCTAAAGATTTCCCAACTGCAGCCATCTCCCTCTCGACGTCGGCAACCGGAAAGCCTTCCGCAGACGCGGTTTTCAGCACCTCTCGTATCCGTCCAAGAACCGTGTCCAGACCAGAACCCCAGATACCTCTCTTGATTAGAGAACGCGCCACCCATCGCTGGATTGCAAGCCGATCGTCCGCGTCCTTCGAAGAGGTCAGGTAGGTGTCTGAAACACCCCGGGTGTGAAGATAGAACGCGATCGGGAGAAGAACGCTGTCGGCGGTCAAATTTCGATCGGTGTATCCGAAGCTCTTCAGCAGGGATGCAGCCCGAACGAGGGCGTCTTCAATCGAGGCCCACATGCTCTCAACCTTCGCCATGTTTTCTGTAGTGAAGTTCGTGAGCTTGAAGCGAAGATCGACGTCGGCGATCGCGAGTGCCGTCTTAAGGACGAGGTCCTTCGAGAAGTTGAAATCCCGCCCATTGCTGTTGAGCTCACGCACGAGGTCCCGCACCTCTTCACGTGCGTCCAGGTCCTTCCATTGATTGGTCGCCATCGAGAGCAACAAGTCGGACGAGGACAGCTGTGTGCCACCACTATTCACCCGAACGAAGATCTCGAGCACGTTGTCAGGATCCTGGTCCGTGACCTCGAAGTAATTGAGGACGGGGCTTGTACGAATTGCCTTGCGGAGTGTGGCCAAGCGCCGCACACCCTCGCGGTCATCGACGATTCCACGGGCCTTGATGACATCGATGAAGCCGACCGCATCGTCCTCCAACTTCAGGACATCACCGACTTTGAACCACCTGTCCGGCTCGCCCGTAGACGCTTTGGCATCTTCGTCCGTCAAGAACTGGAGGTCATACTTCAGCCCGAGCTCTTCCTCGGGAGGGTCCTCTGCAAGATTCAGGTACAGCCGACGATCCGGGAACGCGTTGGTGCTGTTCCACCAGGCTCCCTTCTTCTTGTCCGCGTAAGTTCCGTAAAGCGCGATGTTCAGTGCTGTCAACCGCTGCTGTCCGTCCAGGATCGCGGTGATTCCCTGCCCAGACGGAACCGCGGCCTTCTGCGCAAATGGATGATCTCGCTCGTGGTACCTCGTAAGGAATTCGTAAAAGGTGTAGTCGGCGGCTGTATGCGGCTCCACCTTCCAGAACAGGAACGAGCCGACTGGGTATCCCCGCATTAGGCTGTCGACGAGCTTCACGATTTGGCGCGGACCCCACACGAACTCCCTCTGGATGGCAGGCATGAGGTAAGTCCGAGCGTGGATCTGCCGGAGGACATGTTCGACCGCCTTTGCAGTTTCGTACGACAAATCTCGCCCCCGCGTGCGTATTGGAATCCGTGAAGCACGACCCTAGATGACACGCCGCGAATCTGGGATCGTGCGTCTGGTTCGCGGGTCGATCAGCAACTTCTCCCCTGCCAAGTCCGCCTCGACTCCGTCGGGACTTGGACAATCCGGTCCCAAAGCGGCCGAGGTCGAACTGGTGTGATCTAGCCCCACCAAACACAAAGGTCACGGACCATTTCTGGTTCGTGACCTTTGCGGTCGCAGTTCGCAGAACCGCTCACTGTGTGTGGTTCATTTTGGCTGGTCAGACCAGGTTATCTGCCGGGCCGTCCAGAGAGTTTCCCGGAATTCTCCAGAGAGTTTTTGGCTTGATCGTGCTGGTCCTAGTGCCCGTGTAGGAGGCCGCTCAGGAGCTGGTGAGGGCTTGGCGGTCCTGCGTTCTGCACTGCTCTGGGCCGCTCACGGATGGGGCGCCGAGGGGCGTGTGGCGCGATTTACCTGTGATGGGGAATTTCTGCCAGAGAGTTTCTTCGGGTGCACACAGCGCGAAGCGGGCCGACGCACTTGGCGTCGGCCCGCTCGCGTGAAGACGGTTCCCTTAGGTTCGCGGTGGTGTTCGGGTGGGTTCGTATCCCAGGCTCTTGCGCAGTTGTCTCATCCGGATGTCGATCGATTCTTCGCGCAGCTTGGGGGCTGAGTAGTGCTGCTGGATGTTGTGGTTGGTCGCCGCGATGGCCAGTGCGAGCAGGATCTTGACCATGGGTTCGCGCCTGGGCCCGGATTTCATCTGGACGAGGTTGGTGATGTGCGGCGACTTCAGCAGCGAGAAACGCTGCTCGGTCGCGCTGCGGGCGGCCTCGAAGTACAGCGCGTGTTCCCAGCTGGTGACGACCGGTCCTCCCCATGTTGCCTTCTGAAGTTGCGGCTGGGTAAGGGTGACGCGCAGTGTGGATTGCCGACAGCAGGTCCGCTCGTCGGCTTGCCAGGTCGGGGTTGCTAGCGGGACGCCGAAGGCGGCGCTTTGCATCGATGCGGGTTTGAGTGGGCATCGGACGCGCATTTGGACGGCAGGGCAGACTAGCTCTGCTTTGACGTTCATTGCGGGTTCATCGCCCAGGCGGGGGCGGCCGGGTCGGCCGTTAACGATCGGTCGCGAGTTGGTGCCCATGAGGAACGGCAGCACCGCGGCGAGCTTGCGGTCGTGTTCGGCCCAGCGGCCGCTCATGAGCAGCTCTCGGGTCTTGGGGACCGTGTGACCGCGGAGAAGCTGCTCAGCGGCCGGGCAGTAGAACGAGCCCGCGAACTGGATCGGCCCTGGTGGCGCGGTCGCCGATGATCCGGGTGGGTTGGTCGAGGCTTCGGTCAGGGTCCAGTGCTTCGGGTATCGCACGACGGGGCTGTAACCGTGCTTGATCAGGAACGGCACCCATTCGCGTTTGGGGTTGTAGCCCATGTCGACGGTCACGCGTGGGTAGGTATCTTTGCCTGTCGCTCGGGTGTCCAGGCCGTTGGCTTTCATGTGCTCGATACAGGTGCCGAGAGCTTCGGGGCTGCCCGAGGTGGGAGCGTGAATGTCCATCCCGACGATGACCGGCGCGACTGAGTGCAGTTTGTGTGGTGGTCCGACGCGCACCGCGACGGTGACACCGACCCCGAATCCCCGTTTGCCGGTGCCTTTGGCGTCTTCACTGAACGGGCCTTTGGCGTTGTCGTCGCGGGCGTAGTAGGCCCCGAAGTATGATCCACCCCGGCATGTCGGGAGGTTCTCTTATCTGAGTGCCTCCTCGGTATGAGGGTGCCGTTGGCGATGGTAATAGAGGGCTTCGGCCCGGTCCGGAGTCAGGTCCTGGCAGTAGCCATTCGGTCGCTGCCGGTTGTAGAAAGCCACCCATTCGGCGGTTGCCAGCGAGAGGTCGGCGGCACCGGGATACGGCGGCTGGTGGTCGATGAGTTCGGTCTTGTAGCTGCTGTTCACCGATTCGGCCAAGGCGTTGTCGAAGCTATCGCCCACCGATCCGACTGAGGGCAGGATCCCTTCAGCGGCCAAGTGTTCAGTGAACGCTACCGCCGTATATTGAGAGCCCGCATCGCTGTGATGGATCAGATCATCCAAAAATGTTGCACCAGAACGCTTCCTGGTATCTATGGCGTGGTTGATCGCATCGGTCACCAGCTTCTGGGTCATCTCGGTGGCCACCTTCCAGCCTACGATCTTGCGGGCGTAGACGTCGGTCACGAACGCTGTGTAGGCCCAGCCGGCACGGGTCCGGCAGTACGTGAAATCGGCCACCCACAAACGGTCCGGCGCGCCGGCGACGAAATGCCGCGCGACCCGATCCGGAGCTCGCGTTGCTGCCGGATCAGCAATGGTGGTGCGCACCCGGCGGCGCTTGCACGCACCCCGCCAACCCATCTCCCGCATGACCCGCTCCACAACACACCGTGAGACATCGAGTCCGTTGGTACGCAACACAATCCACGTCTTACGGGCACCCAGAACCGCGAACAGCTTGTTGGATCGGCGCAGCCGCCAGATGGCGTCGATCACCTGCGCATCAGTCCAGTCCGCCTTCGAGGGGCCACGGCGGGCGCGGTGGGCGTAATACGTCGACGGGGCGATCACGACGCCGAACTCCGAGAGCACGGCGCACATCGACTCGACACCCCACTTGAGACCATCAGCGCCCACACGCATGTGCTGGTGGGCGCTGATGAACTCCACGACTACTGAGACGGCCGGTCGAGCTCGGCAGCGAAGAAAACCGACGCCGCCTTCAAAATCGCGTTGGCCCGCTTGAGTTCGGCGTTCTCCCGGCGCAGCTTGCGCAGGACCTCGGATTCCTCGCTGGTCTGCCCAGCCCGATCTCCGGCGTCGATCTCGGCCTGGCGGACCCATTTGCGCACCGTCTCGGCGGTACCGACGCCCAGCAGATCAGCAACCCGGCCCATCGCCTCCCACTCCGAGACCGTGTCGCTGCGCAGATCGGCCACCATCTGCACCGCTCGCGCCTTCAGCTCGTCTGGATACCGCTTCGATGACTTCGTTCCCACGTGCCCATCCTTCCCAACAGAAGAACTCTCCGGACACGCCGGGGCGGATCAGTAGCAGGCGCCACGTTTGAGGTGGTCTTTGGCTCCCAGCCCGCTGGACGGTCCGGCGAGGTCGAAGATCGTTTCGTCGGCGACGATGTCGCCGCAGGCTCCTTCGGGTTGAGGGTCGCGGATCGATCCGGCCACGATTTTGAAGCGCCCCAGGTTTGATGCCGCATCTTTCTGAGTTGGAAGGATGCAAACCATGCCGAAGAAGATCGACCCGAACGTCAGGGAGCGCTGTGTGCGGCAGGTGCTGGATACCTTGCCGCTGTACCCGTCGGTGACTGCCGCGTGTGAGGCCGTCGCGCGGCGTGAGGGCGTTGGGAAGGAATCGGTGCGCCGCTGGGTCGTGCAGGCTCAGATCGACGGGGGTCAGCGTCAGGGCGCTACGAGCGAGGAGCTCGCTGAGATCAAGGAGCTCAAGGCCAAGGTGCGCCGGCTTGAGGAGGATAACGAGATTCTGCGGCGGGCCTCGATTTTCTTCGCGGGGGAACTCGACCCCCGCAACCGATGATCGTCGCGTTCATCGACGAGCTGCGGGCCCAGGGCCACGCGGTCGAGTCGATCTGTCGAGTCCTGCGTGAGCAGGGCGCGCAGATCGCCGCGCGGACCTACCGTGACTGGGCACGGGCCAACCGGCCTGTCGCTGACCGGACGATCACCGACGCCATGGTCACCAATCAGGTTCGCGACCTGGTCTGGACGGTCGATCACGCAGGAGTGCGGCGGATGACCCCAGAAGGTCTCTACGGCCGCCGGAAAATGACAGCGCTCGTGAAGCGCACCACCCCCAACGCGTCGCCGGGCAGCGTGGACCGAGCGATGAGATTGCTTGGCCTGCAGGGTGTCCGACGCTCAAAGGGGATCCGGACCACTATCGCGGCCAAGGACGGTAAGCGCGCCGGTGATCTCCTCGATCGGGACTTCACGGCCCAAGCACCCAACCGCACCTGGGTCATGGACTTCACCTACGCCCGCACCTGGGTTGGATTTGTCTACGTCGCGTTCATCCTCGACGTGTTCGCCCAGAAGATCATCGCGTGGAACGTGGCACCCACTAAGCCTGGATACACCGATCGGCGGTTGGTGTGGGGTTGAATCTGGTTGTGAGGCTTTGAGCTGATGTATAGGTCCCAGTGGGCGTGGCTGATCGCCCGATCTCGGTATCGGGTTGTTCCTGTTGGTGTTTCGCGTCGAAGGCCGGTAGGGAGTGGTCTGATTAGGCCGTGAGCGGCTGATATCGGCCGAAGAGGTTGCCGAACAGCAAGTTCCATGCGTGTTCCCAGGGCCAGTTGCGCGGCAGGTGCAACGTCAGCCGTCGTGCCGAGGAGGCGATGCGTGCGGGCACGGTGATCAGCGTGCGGCGGATGGTGGCGGTGCGGGCCTTGGCCAGCGTGGGGCCGGTGAGGGTGGCCGCGGCGCGGGTGAGGTTGAACGCGATGACCGCCAGCACCAACCATGCACTATTGGCCGAGAACCGGCCTGACGGTAGATGGGCCAGCGCGGAGGCTTTCAGGTCGGCGTGGACCTGTTCGATGATCGCGTGGCCGCGGTGAGTCTTGTCGGCGGTGACGGTGTCCAGATCGGTGGTCGTAAAGAAGGCGTGAAACCGCCAGGTGTCGAACAGGGTGGCCTGTCCATCGCTGGTGGGGTTCAGGTCGGGGATGCGGCGTACCACCAAGCGGCCCGGGACCTGCTGGTGGGTTTTCTTGGAGCTGAACGCGGTGAATCCGATCTCGGCGACCTCGGCCCGGGAGATCCATTGGCCGGTGTTTTCGTCGTAGACGGCGTCGGTGTACTCGATCGAGGTCCACGCATCATCGTTGATGGCCGCGATCGCAGCCTTGACTTTCGAGTCCAGGGGCACGGTGATCGACACCTCGGCGCCACCGCGCAGCGCCGCGCCCACGCTGCGGTGACCGTAGAACGCCGAATCGGCGCGGACCAGCGGCTTGCTGGTGGCCTCGGGTGAGCGCAGCCGTGTCACAGTGGACAGGGTGTCGCTGATCATGCGGGCAGCTCCGCGTGGGGAGCCACACGAGCCTTTGCGCAGGCGTTGGGCGGCGATCACCGGAGCACACTGACCGGTGGTGACCGTGGCCAGCAGGGCGTTGAGACCCCGGACTCCGGAGTAGCCGTAACCGGATCCTTGCTTGCTGTAGCCGTGGACTTCGATGATGGTGTCGTCGAGATCGACCAGCACGGGGCCGTCGATGCCGGCCAGCACCGGGGTGCGTTCGTGCAGGCTCGCCAGCACCCGCGCCGCGATGGCGTCGAGTTGGCGGACGTGGCCGAAGCTGAATTCCCGCAGGAACGAGCCCAGCGTCGAGGGTGCATACGGACGGTCGAACACCGTGCGCATCGCGCCGTGGCGCAGCAGGCGCATATCGTCGATGCTGTCCGCGCCAGCGACCATCCCCGCGACCAGCGCGCTCACCTTCGCCCCCGCGTTGGAGCCCTTGTCCGTGGGCACCGTGAGGTGCTCATCAGCCAACGCGGCCAGACCGCATTCTTGCGCCAACGCGGTGATCGGGACCAGTCCGGCGCACGACACCAGGTTCGGATCATCGAAGCGGGCCGCCGCGACGGGCCGAGTGTGAGATAGTTGCATCTACGAGATGCCCTTCGTAGTGGCTGAATTGGATCCTGAACAAATCTCATTCTCCCACCACGACAGGGCATTTCGCTGTTTCAACCCACCCAGGCCGCCACCTAATCGGTGTATCCAGGCTAAGGCGGTCGAGCTGGTCGACGTGCCGCTACGCATGGCCTTGTGGCAGCGCGACCGTGAGGGTCACCCCGTGGTCCGCGGAGAGCTCATCGGTCACGCCGATGCCGGGTCGCAATACACCTCGATCACTTTCACCGACCACCTTGCCGAGGAGGGCATCTTGCCCTCGATCGGGTCGGTAGCCGACTGCCTGTTGACCGGCTAATCCGGGAGAATGCAGGCACGTAAACGACACGCCAGCAAGGAAAATGCTTGACTGGCGGTAGGCGGCGGGGTTGCACTTGTCTTATGGCGATTCAGCATCAGCTGCGTCTGCACCCAGGCACCGATGTCGCCTGGGTGTTGTCCGGTCCGGGCTGTGAGAAGTACGCGTTGGTCAACGAGTACCTGGGGTATTTGGCCGACCGGAATTATTCTCCCCGCACGCTGCGGGCCTACGGCTATGACCTGCTGGCATTCTGCCGTTGGCTCGACGACGTCGATGTCACATTGAGTGCGGTGACCACCGAGACGGTGCTGGACTTCATGCGGCACTGCCGGCAGACTCCGATCGCGGGGCGCCCCGCCAATGTGGTGTCGATGACCGGCGCGGCCTACGACCACTACTCGTCGACGACCATCAACCACCGCCTTGCCGCATTGACCGGCCTGTACCAGTTCCGCGAACTGCGTGACCCCAGGCTGCGGAGCCCGATCCCTAGTGGCCGCGAAGCCCGTCGGGTCAGCGCTGAGGAACGCACCGGCTTGCTTGGACATTTGGTCCGGCCCAAACGCCGATCGGCGCTGCGGCTGCGCGAACCGCGTCGGCTGCCGCGGGCCTTGAATCGTCACGAGACCGCTCAGCTGTTATCGAGCCTGCGGACGTGGCGTGACCGGGCACTGGCTGGGCTGATGTTGTTGTCCGGGCTTCGATCTGGAGAACTGCTGACCCTCAACGTGACCGATGTCGATATCGGTGCCCGCTGGGTGAAGGTGATGGGCAAAGGCGCCAAGGAGCGCCGCGTGCCTCTCGATGTGGAGGTCGCCGGGCTGATCCAAACCTATCTGCTCGTTGAAAGACCCGAATCGGACAGCAACCTCCTATTCCTGGTCGCGAAAGGCCCGCATCGGGGCCAACCCTTGACCGCGGCCGGTTTACGCACAATCTTCCGGTATCACCGAGCCAAGACCGGGGTGCTCGCGGGTCACCCGCATGCGTTACGACATACCTTCGGCACCGCGATGGCCGAGGCCGGGGTGGATCTGGCGGTGATGCAAGCTCTGCTCGGGCACTCCCACATCGACACCACAGCCCGCTACATCCATCTGGCACCCATCCACGTCAAGGCGGAATACGATGCTGCCCGAACACGATTACGTTCCCGCCCCTGAAACACCGGCGCAGATCTACGCTGCCTACCTGGTTCACCTACAACGCCGGGACCGCGGCAACACCGCTTATGCCCAAGCCGCCCGATCGTTTCTACGGCGCTGGCCCCGAGTCCAGACCTGGGCCGACATCCCACTGCAGCAGCAGTTGGCGGCGAACTGTTCGACGCGGCCGTTTATCACGTTCCTGATGGTCAGCCGACGGCTGCAACCGGGTTACGACTACCTCGTGCACCGCAAACTCTGCAGCCTCTGGCACGAGCTGACCGACAGCTGCCTGCAACCCGACCTCGATCAGTTCCTGCGCGCAGCAGCCGAATTGGGTTTCAGTCAGCGGGTCGCTTCGGCGATCGGCTCGCAGATCATCGCCCGTCCTGCTGATCCAGACCGCCCGCCCCCTGGCCGATCTGCGGGAACATGATCTGCAAGAGTTGCTGCACGCTTGCGATAGCCGACAGGAACGCACCGGCCGCGGTGCCAGGCACTATCGCAGCACCACCCACAGTGCCCGCCAGATCCTGTTCCACCTCGGCATCCTCGACGACCAAGCACCTCCGGCGGTCGCCCCGTTGACCCTCGAGGAGCGCATGGCCGACGTCCCGGCGGCGCTGCGGCCGGAGTTCGTGGCCTATCTGAACCGCAAATACGCCACCTGCGTGCCCAAAACGGTCAGCTCCCTGGCCACCCGATTGGCACATTTCGGCCGCTACCTCGCCGCCACCGACCCCAGCCTGACCTCGCTGAACCAACTGGACCGCCGCCGGCACATCGAGCCGTTCATCACCTCGCTGACCACCGCCACCAACAGCGTCACCGGTGAGCCGATCACCATCGCCGACCGGATCCGACGCATCCACGCGGTGGGCAACTTCCTGGCCGAAATCACCGAATGGGGATGGGACGACGCCCCACCGCGGCGCCTGATCTTCCGCACCGACATGCCGCGGCCACCCCGCTGTCTGCCCCGATATCTACCGGTCGATGCAGACCGCACACTCACTGCCGCCCTGGCGAAATCACCTTACCGACTCGCCGCTGACGCCCTGCTGGTGCAGCGGGCCTGCGGACTGCGCATCGGTGAACTGCTCGACCTCGAACTCGACTGCATCCACGAGATCCCGGGCCAGGGATCGTGGCTCAAAGTTCCCCTCGGCAAGCTCAACTCCGAACGCATGATCCCCGTCGACGACGAGGTCCTCACCCTCGTGGACCGCATCACCACAACCCGCTCCTGCGGGCGACCGATGATCCATCCCCGCACCGGCGCCCCCGCCGACTTCCTGTTCACTCACCACGGGAAAAGACTGTCCCAGAACGCAATACGCGAAGAACTGAACCGGGCAGCCCAAGCTGCTGGCCTAGGACACATCACACCGCATCAACTGCGACACACCTATGCCACTGCACTGATCAACGCTGGAGTATCGCTGCAGGCCCTCATGGCACTGCTGGGCCACGTCTCCTCCCAGATGAGTCTGCGATATGCCCACCTCTTCGACCACACCGTACGCACCGAATACGAACGCGCCTTGGACCTGGCCAAAAGTCATATCGGAGCGCTGCCCACCACCACCGCAGTCGGGTTGCCGCTGACCGATATCACCGGCACCGGCTGGAAAGACACCCCGGCCATCAAATCCCGCCTGGCCGGCGGATACTGCCTACGCGCACCCGCGCAAGGGTCCTGCCCGTATGCCAACATCTGCGAACACTGTCCCAGCTTCCACACCGACGCCACCCACCTCGCTGTCCTTGCCGCCCAACGCATCGACGCCCACGATCTGGCCGTAGACGCAGAAAAACGGGGATGGATCAACGAAGCCGACCGCCACCGCAAGCTCGTCTCCCGACTCGACGCGCTCATCACCGCAGCGGCATCCGCATGAACGAACCCGCCCTGCTGCGCGTCGAACGGGTCTGCGCCAACCTCGCCACCGCCGGCCAGCCCATCACCTTCACCGCCGTCGCCGAGCACGCCCAGATCAGCCGCGCCACCCTCTACCGCGACCGCCAGCTCCGCGCCATCGTCGACGAACACCGCACCCGACAAACCGACGCCCGCACCCTCACCGGCCTGGCCACCGACGTCGCCCACCTACGCACCGCCGTCGAAGCACTCGCCGCACGCGTCAAACGCCACGACGAACAACTCCGCAAACTCACCACACCACCCCGACAATGAACCACTCCGCACGCCAACACAGCTCCCTGAGCCCGCATTAGCCGGTCAAGCCTACGACAACGCGTTGATGGAGTGCGTAATCGGGTTGTACAAGACCGAGTGCATCCGCACCACGATCTTCCACGCCGGCCCCTACCGCAACATCGGAGACGTCGAGTACGCCACCGCCGGCTGGGTCGACTGGTACAACACCAGGCGCCTGCACAGCAGCCTTGAGATGATGACCCCCGTGGAGTTCGAGCAAGCCCATTACGCGACCCTCAACCGAGAGCCGCAACCCGTATAGAAGCGGCGGAGAACCTGGGGCGGTTCATTTTGTTCATCACGATGCGCAATCGCTCAGCGGCCTGGGCGTTGTCCTGGTGTTGCTGTGGGGTGCGGCTATTGACGATGGCGCGGTGGGCGGCATTGGAGATCCGTCGGGCGGGCTGGTCGGGTTGTGAGTCCAGGGGGCTCAGTCGTCGGGTGAGCCACCGTTCGAACCGGTGATACTCGCGGGCCTGATCCTTGCGAGTCCCGAACAGCCGCGAGAGATCCTGGCCCGCCATCCCGACTGTTGACCGTCTCTCGGGATGACGATCACGGGGTATGTGGACGTCATTGAGCGTGCTGATGTGGCCTGTGCCGCCGTTGTCGAATTGATCTTGTTCGTGTGCACCGTCAGTGTGACGAGGAACTGATGGGTGCGCGGCACCTCGCTGAAGTCTTGGCGGGCTTGCGAGGTGCCGCGCTGTAGTGCTCGGAGGCACTGATGGTGACGGTAGAGGTCGATTCTGTCCGCGTCGAGTCCCGGCTGGCTGGTGGGGCGATCGCCTGTCCGGCTTGCCTGGACGGTGTGCTCGGCGGCTGGGGGTATGCCCGCGCCCGCCACGTCGAGGGGCTCGATGATCCGGTGCGGCCGCGCCGGGCCCGGTGCCGCTCTTGTCTGGTCACTCATGTGTTGTTGCCGGTCACCATGCTGTTGCGCAGAGCATATGCAGCCGAGCGGATTTGGATGGCGCTGTCGGCGCGGGCTGAAGGGGTAGGGCATCGCGGGATCGCTGCCCGGTTGCAGGTACCGCCGTCAACGGTGCGGGGCTGGCTGCGGCGGGCTGGGCAGCGTCTGGAGTCGATGCGGGCGTGGTTTGTCACGGTGGCGGTGCGTACGGGGATCGATGTGACGATCCCCGACGGACTCGGCTGTGGTTGGCGTGACGTCGAGGCGGCGGTCTTGGTCGCCGCGTCGGCGATCGGGCAGCGGTTCGGGTCGGCCGGGTTGCTGGGCGTGGTGACGCCGGCGCTGGTGATGGTGGCCGTCAGCGGCGGCCGGTTGTTGGCGCCCGGGTGGCCGCCGATGTCATCGGCGGTGCCACACAACACCAGTTGCCCCTGACGCGCTGTCAGGTGATCGGTGATCCTCGCCAGGGCGCCTGTCCGGCACCGGTTTCGGGTGGGGCCATCGACTGCGAGGAGGGCACTGCGGTGTCGTTGGAGGACCACAAGCGTCGGGAACGGGCCAATGCGATCGGGTTGTTCCGCTATCAGGTGATCTGCCCCGCGCTGGAAGACGGCGTCTCCACCCGCCAGCGCGGCCGGGTGGTCCGTGAGATCGCCGAACGCCGCCATATCGATCCGTTCGGTTCCCAGGTCCAGATCGCCCGCGCGACGCTGGATCGCTGGATCCGGCGTTACCGCGGTGGCGGGTTCGAAGCGCTGGTGCCTGAGCCGCGCCGGCTAGCCACCCGCACCGATGTCGGGGTGCTGGAGTTGGCCGCCTCGCTCAAGCGGGAGAACCCGGCCCGCACCGCCGCGCAGGTGGCTCGCATCCTGCGCACCGCGACCGGGTGGGCGCCCTCGGAATCGACCCTGCTGCGCCACTTCCATCGGTGCGAGCTGATGGGCCCGGCCGCAGGTCAGAGCACGGAGGTGTTCGGCCGGTTCGAAGCCGCTGACCCCAACGAACTGTGGGTCGGCGACGCTTTGCATGGCCCGCGGGTCGGGGACCGCAAAACCTACCTGTTCGCCTTCCTCGACGACCATTCCCGGCTGGTCGTCGGGCACCGGTTCGGATTCGCCGAAGACACCGTGCGCCTGGCCGCCGCGCTCAAACCCGCGCTGGCCGCCCGCGGAGTGCCCGCCGGAATCTATGTCGACAACGGCTCGGCGTTCGTCGATGCCTGGCTGCTGCGGGCGTGCGCGAAACTCGGGATCCGGCTGGTGCACTCCGCGCCCGGGCGCCCGCAAGGCCGAGGCAAGATCGAACGGTTCTTCCGCACCGTGCGCGAACAGTTCCTCGTCGAGGTCACCGACACCAGCAGCGAGGACCTCACAGCGGCCGGGGTCGCCCACACCGCGGCGTTGTTGGAACTCAACCGGCTGTTCATGGCCTGGGTCGAAACCGAATACCACCGACGGACTCATTCCGAGACCGAACAGGCACCACTGGCACGGTGGGAAGCCGGCTTCGACCGGCTCGGCGGGTCACCGGCATTGCCGACCGCCGCGGATCTGACCGAAGCGTTCTTGTGGTCGGAGTTTCGCGTGGTGACCAAGACCGCCACCGTGTCGCTGCACTCCAACACCTACCGAGTCGACCCCGCCCTGGCCGGGCGCCGCGTGGAGCTGGTGTTCTCCCCGTTCGACCTGCACACCATCGAGGTCCGCTACCGCGATCAAAGCTTCGGCGCCGCGGCGCCGCACACCATCACCCGCCACGCTCACCCGAAAGCCCGACCCGAGGCCGCTGGCCCAGCGCCTGCGCCGGCGGCGACCGGGATCGACTACCTGGCATTGACCGCCGCCGCCCACCACGCCCAACTGCGTGACGATGAACGCATCGGCTACCACGCCCTCTACGGCACCGAGGTCACAGCCACCGACGACATTGTGGTCAACGACCAGGTCCTCGGACAGCTCGCGTTGACCGACCTCGGTGCCGAGAACTCTGACCATGAAGGTGAGGCCTCGGCGTGAGTATTCAACGACTGCAATCACACTGGGGATTCTCCCGGATGCCGTTCGGACGCGACCTCGGCCCCTCGATGCTGCACCGCTATCCCGGACACAGCGAAGCGATCGCCCGGATCTCCTGGTGTGTGGACCAATGCGCCATCGGAGTCATCACCGGCGAAGTCGGTGCCGGCAAAACCGTGGCCATCCGCGCCGCAGCCACCTCCTTGGATCCGGCGCGACACGTCATCATCTACCTGGCCAACCCCACCATCGGCGTGCGCGGCATGCTCACCCACATCGTGGCTGCCCTCGGACACACCCCGGTCTTTCACACCGCCCGACTGGCACCCCAGGCCGCCGACGCTCTGGCCGCCGAACACGCCGAACGCGGCCGCAGCCCCGTGCTGGTCGTCGATGAAGCCCACCTGCTCGACAACCATCAACTAGAAGCGATCCGGCTGCTGACCAACCACGACATGGACTCCGGATCCCCATTCGCCGTCGTACTCGTCGGCCAACCCACCCTGCGCCACCGGCTACGTCTCGGAGTCCTGGCCGCCCTGGACCAGCGCATCGCAGTGCGCTACACCCTGCCCGGCATGACACCAGACGACACCGCCGACTACATCAACCACCACACCAAAATCGCCGGCCGCTCCGACGTCCTATTCGCCGACGACGCGATCACCTTGATCCACAATGCCTCGCGCGGGCACCCCCGCGCGGTCAACAACCTCGCCCTGCACGCCCTGACCGCCGCGTTCGCCGCCGGTCACTCCATCGTCGGAGAGAAAGCCGCACGCATCGCCATCAGCGAAACAGCAACCGACTGAACCCAAGTCGCTTCACCGCGACGAACACCACGTCACCACGACGACGACCCCGTCACGACGACGACCACGGCCCCGCTCACCACACCGAGCGGGGCCGTTCCCATCGGCCACTCGTCACCAAACTCGATGATGCCCATATCCTCATCCACAGCGACGGGCAACACCCGACTTCGGCGAGTTGACGCGCGGATAGGTCTGCGAGGGTGTTGAGGATCGCTTTGTAGCTCGGCGTCCTGCCCAGGATGATCAGGCTCAGCGCGCAGATCAACACGGCCTCGATCGTGTAGTTGACCCCTCGTTGGGTGGACGGCCTGTCGCTGCCGGGCGCTTGGTAGCTGTCGATGAGTCGGGCGGTCCCGGATCGTCGGATGATGATCTTGGCTTGGCGGAACATGTTGTCCGACAGCCGGTATGAGGGCTGGAAGTCGGCGATCATAGGGTGTTCTCCTTGGTCAGGGCGATGGCGTGTTGCAGGGCGAAAGTGGGTAGGTGGTCTCGTTGGTCGGACAGGATTTGTGCGGTCTGGACGTCGGCGAGCTGAAGCATCAATGCCGCCGGTACCCGGGTGGCCATCTCGATCAGCCACCGATTGCGTAGGGCGCTGGCATCGAATCCGCGGTAGCCGCGGTTACGGAGGTGTTCGGCGACTCGGTTGGTGGCGTTGCGTTCGACTTCACCGTTGGCGTTTCGCAACAAGAACCCTGATTTTCTGGTGCTTGCCAGTGCCAGCAGTCGCTGACTGATCTCGACGTCGGCGACCGGTACCTGCCGGTGTCCTCCGGCGTTGTTCGGCAGGCTCACGATCGCCACGGGCTCGCCGTCCCAGCTGGCTTGGGAGATCGAGTGCCCGGTGAGGGTTTTGAAGTCGCCGGCCCGCGCCCCGGCGCCCAGGCAGCAATCCAGGACCACGAACAGCCGCTGTGACAGCGAGGTGGGCAGCGTTGGGGCCAGTGCGTAGAGCTCATCGATCAGCTTCGGGCTTGCTGCCGGCGTTCGCGGGACGTGAGGTTGGGCCAGCGCCTGCCGCTGCGGGTATTCCCGCGGGTGAACGAGTCGGCCGACGGCATACAGCTGGCCGCGGATTGTGCGCATGCTTCGTGCCGGCCGATAGGTCTGTAGGTAGTTCAGGTAGGTGTCGACGTTGGCGCGTCGAAACGACGCCTTGAAGTTGAAGGCGTCCATTCGGTCGGCATCGATGGCGAGGAACCGGGCCACGGTCCGGACCGCATCCCGATCGGTGTAGCTCGTAGCCTCGTCGGTGAGACACCACAGTCGCTTGCCCGTCTCGATCGACGGCGCGACGTACGCCTTCTTCACACCGCGCAACACATCGATGCTGTCGAGACGGGCGTACCGCTGCGGGTCGATAGCCGGGTCGAACGCCGGCAACACCAGGCGGGCACCCTTGATGGCTGATTCGACGTGCACGGCTGGTGTGTGCGGATCTGGTTCGTCTGGCGATGCCGCAGCCATTGCAGGATGGCGCGCCATCAGCGCCGCCCCAGCGACACACCGGGGCTGTTGTTGACATGGTTGAGCAAACAGAGTGCAATAAGCACAGTTCCTCCTCGAGGGAACATCTGAATACAGAAGTTGCGGCTCAGTGCTGCGCGAGACAGGCCGGGGCTGCAACCTCGGCCTTGTCTGCTTTTACGGTCTACCGGCCCTCCTGTGGAGGGCGTTCACTGTTGTCGCGTTCTAGTCTGTCTCCCTTCGCTCGCGTGTCTTGTTAGTGGACGTGGTCGGTTGGTGCCCGAAGGCGGCGGCTCTAAAGTCCGCTGCTTTCAGACTTTCTCGTTCGACTCCGCTGTGTTAGCCAGTCCGGCGTCGATCAGACGGTTGCCCGCTTCAGAGACCGACACGTTCCACTCCTCGGCGCGTTGATACAGCGCCTCCGCCGTCGCCGGGAACAGCCGAAGCTCCACACGAGTGCGCTGCAAGCGTGGCGCCTGGCGCGGCGTCACGGGAAATTCCCACCCAAGTGCCGGTTCATATCCGGGAAACTAACGGCCCAGCGCAGCAAATACGGTCAACGCCGCGATAGGCGTGTCGGGTTACCTCGGCAACCGGATGTTTACCGCTGGCGGAAACTCTCGCCAGGCGGACAGGCACGTCTCGCTCCTCGGGGCGACGAGCCCGGCGCACGGCAATGTTCGGAGATGCAACACCGGGAGCCCGCCAGCGAGACAAGATGTGAGAGAGTTCACATCAAGGGTGCCAGGCGGGGCGCGACGGCTGTCGCCTGTCGCGTCAATTCGACCTGCCGGACTGGGTCGCTGCTGGGCGGGCGGCACGGCTACTGCGGACCCCGTCCTGCTCGCGGGGCGAGCAGTCCGGTGCCAACGTCGGGGGTTAGATCGACGGATCACATGCTGATTCGGTTGCGCACCAACGGTTCTTGTCCGTTTCGATCACTTCCGGGTAACTGGTCATCGTTGCTGGGGGCATTGCGGATCTATGCCTTTTCGGATGCTGCAACGGGTTGGTCGCACCACGAATGGCCAGCGCCGAAGGACTTGTCCGCCATGCATGCGACAGTGCTGGTCATGACCAACAGCCGCGAGGAGTCCGATCGCGTCGGGGTTGATGAGCTTCTGCCGGGTATGACCGGGGTCTGGCTCTTCGTGTCCCAGGGCAGTCGTCAGGAGTGGGATCTGGACGCGATGACCTACATGCGTATCGCCGGCCAGGACAGTAAGTCTGGGCGGTTCGCGTTGGACGGTCAGCGCATGCCGATTACTCGGGTGGGACGGTGGCCGCGGGTCGGTTCTACGTCGTTGGTGTTCTACGACGACCCCGCGAGGCCACTGGACTATGAGCAGTTTCGGCAGTCGTCGCGGGTCGAATCCATCACCCGGATCACGCCGATCGCGTCGGCCGGCCGGCCCGCCGGTTCGACCGGCTATCTGCTCCTCGATGCGCTGGCCGATGAGGACGCCGCCGACAGCTGAGCCCGTGGTCAGTCGCTATGCCGGTGTGTATCCGAGCGTTCCGGCGCAGGTGGTGCAGAGGGTTTTGACGCGGATGCTGCGGCTGCGGTGCAGGATGCCGGGCGCTCCGCAGCGTTCGCAGATGAGGGCGGAGACGCGTTCGGCGTCGTCGGTGACGGCGTCGAGCAACTCGGGATCGGGATCGTCGCCGCTGGCCTGACAGTAGTAACGCAGGGTGCCGAACTTCTCCTTGATCTGATGCACCCGGTAGTCGGGATCAAGCCGGGCCAGCTCGGCGTCGGTGGCGATCACGAGGGAATACCAGCCGGCGTCGACGCTCAGCCGGCGCCCCCACCCGTCCGGGATGCGTCGCAGGATGGACTCGATCGCAATCTTGTGTTGTCCGGCGTCGGGTGGGATGCGCAGCGCATTGCGATGCTCGTGTGGGTCAATATCCATGGCCGTGAGGCGTCCGGTCACGTCGACGTCGGCGGGTGTGGCGGTGCCGTTGTTGAGCGCCTTGCTCATCGCGGTGATGTCGGATTCGGCGGCCTGCAAGCGGATCTGCTTCGCCTCGGTCAGCTCCGGGATGCCGTCGTCATCGCCGCCGGTGGTCACAGGTACATCCCCTCGGCGGGGGTGGCGCGGTAGCGGCCGCTGCCCACCTCGGCCAGCAGCGCGGTGGTGGTGAGGAGGCCGGTGTCGTCGGCGGCCAGGACGGCACGGCGCACGATCTCGCGCAGGTCACTGCCGCTGGTGTGCTCCGGGAGGGCGGCGGCCACCGTGTCGGTGTCGACGGTGTCGGCGCCCGGCAGTCCGGTCAGCAGGGCGGTCAGGATGCGGGCGGCATCAGCACGGGTGGGGTAGCCGATGTCGACGATGGCGTCGAAGCGGCCGGTGCGGATCGCGGCCCTGTCCAAGGTGGCCGGATCGTTGGTGGAGGCCAGAGTGAGAATGCGGGCGTCGGCGGCGATGTCCATGGCCTGCAATAGTTCCGAAAGTCCACCGCCGCCGGTGCTGCGGTCGCGGCACCACAGGTCGACGTCCTCGAGGATCAGCAGGATCGGGCCGCCGAGACGCTGCGCTTCCTCGATGACGGCAGTTAGGAGGTGTTCACCGGCTCTGGCCTCGACGTAGATCACGGTGAACTCGCCGACGACCTCCGCGGCGATCACCGCCGAGACCGCGGACTTGCCGGTACCCGGCGGCCCGCACAGCAGGACACCGCGGCGGGCACCCAGGCCGTGGGTGTTGAGCAGGTCGTGGCGATCCCGGACGGCGGTCAAACCGAGGTCGAGCTCGTGCCACACCTGTTCGTCGACGATGACGGTGTCACGGGCCGCGGTGACGGGCAGGTCGGTGACCGTGAGGCGCAGGCCGTGGGAGTAGCTGGCGCGCAAGGCGCGTCCGCGGTAAGGGTTGAGCTCGTTGGCGCGTTCAGCCAACCGATCCAGCACCTCGCGCACAGCGTCCTGGTGATCAGGGGTGGCGAACGCGCTAACCTCCGGGAAATGCATCGCGGTCTGTCGTGTCTCGATGCCGATCACACACCCGGTATCGGGGAGCAGTGTCCCGGCCGGGAAGTGCGCGCGCAGGCATTGAGGGTGGCGGTAGGTGCGGTCGCCGATCCGGGTCTGGGTCCACCTGGGCGGCTGCGCACGCGCACCGGGCCCGAACTCGACCACCTCGGAGTGGGCGGTGATCAATTCGGCCAGCGCGACCGCGGTGGTCAGCCGCGACACCGGATTGAGCTCGCGGTCCTCATCGACGAGCAGCCCCGCGTCGGCGACGCCGAGGCAGCGGGCGGTGAACCGGTCCGCCGATTCCGCCCCCGCCGGGCGGTGGGTGACACCGACGAGCAACTCCCCCAGGGCCCGCAGCCCCGCGCGGGCGTCCTCGGGCAGCTGGTTGAGGTAGTCGCCGACATCGGTAATCGGCAGGTGCCGGACACCGCTTCCCGTCATGACGCGGTCAGGCGTTGTGGCTGTTGCTTTTTCGGTGAGAGTCATCGCTTCGTATGGGGTCGGCGGGATGGAGCAAAGTCGTACAGACTCTCACCTTGCAGCGGCACTGGCAAGGACTTTTTCTCCGTCATGCTCGCGGCGCGCCACGGAATTCGCGCGACACGGTGACGGCGGTGGTGTCATCCTCACTTCCCGTGACCGACGACCCGCGACCGCTGACGGCGGCCGACTACCTGGAGCGCAGTGAGCGTGCCCGCGCGCAGGCGCGTGCCCGCTACGTCGCCTATCTGGCGGAGATGCTTCATGCGCGGGGCATCCCAAATTCCGTAGACGTGGCGGACGCGGTGTTGGCTGCGTTGACCGAGTGGCCCGACATCGAGACCGGTGAGCCGTGCCGCTGCTCCTGTCACCCGCAACTGCCCAGCAGCGAGCTCCACGACCTCGGCTTCGACTGCAACTGCAACCGCACACAGGACCAACGGCGCGACTCAATGCGCAAGCTGCTCAACGACATCGACGAGTATTGGCGATCCACCGAAGGCCTCCGCGCCCGAGCCTCCGATGAGACCGCCGAGGATGAACTGCAGGCCTGGCTTAGCCAACACCAGGGTGTCGTCGTCGAGAGCCACGGCGGCTGGGCACCCGAACAGTGGCGCGGCACCGTCGACGGACACCGCTTCTACTTCCGCGAACGCGGCGGCGACTGGGACGTCGAAATCGACCTCCGCCCCACCGGAGAATCCATGCGGATCATCGACGGCCAGAACGACGAGGGCACCACCCGCTATCGACAGCAGAGCATCGAACGCGGACAAATCATCGCCTCCGGCACCACCTACACCGGCGGATACGGAGCCACCCCCGTTGAGCGCGCCGGATTCATCGTCACCACCATCCGCGACCACCTCCGCAAGCAGACCTACGCACACCACCCCGACAAACTCGACGCGATCAGCACCGTCCTCGGGAGCAGTGTCGACTGGTGTCCGACGTGCGGAATCCGTCTCGCGATCAGCGCCGATCCGAGTCCTTTTTGAGTTGGAGCTGTGCCACCTCCGCCTCGAGGTCTGCGATCCGTTTATCAAGTGCTGCCCTTGTCGGCTTGCGTACCCCTGTAGCCGTGCGTCGTGCGTCAATTCCGGGCGGCGAGGCCGCCCGACCGAGGGCACGAGCATCGATGACTGTTGCAAGGGTCGCAGCCACATTCGGCGCAACTTGTCGATCCGGTGAAGGCCTCGTGGACGGACTTGGGGCTGGCGACCGGGAACCTCTGACCTAGGCGCTGTGTGTGGCTCGTTGCCGAGAAACTGAAGGATCCCATCGGACTTTCCCGGATTGCTCCACAACGCGGGGTCGAGCTTGATCGCATCAGCGGGAGCTCCCGGACTGCTGATGCGCATCACAGTTCGCAGGATGTCGACAATGCTGGGCCGTTTGTAGTGTGTGGTCCTCGGAAGTCGGCCCCGGAACTTCAGCTTTGAATCGGGCGGAGCGGAATCCCCGTGTCCGACGTTTGCTCGTTGCACTCATCTCGACGCGCCTCAGATACTCGTTGTATGGCAATCTTCGCGTTCCTCTTCGGGCACCGATCACCCGACGCCCCGATAGCCGATGGCGACGTCCGCACCCGTATCGTCCGCGCGCTCGTCGCGGAATCAGTTGCCGGTGTGGAGATCTCAACGACGATCAGGGATGGCTTAACACTATTTGAGGATTTGGCAGTCCGCCCCACGCAGGTGCGCAAATTCCGCGGCGGACAGCCACCGCCCCGCGACGATCTGGCAGCCGTCCGTGGGGAAGCCGCGCGGCCCTTCAAGCGGCCATGGACAGTCGTCATTTCTGAAGAGGTATTCGCACCGGTCGGTGAACCGGACTGGGTGTTCTCGGTGCGTTCACAGTCTGATCCCCGCGCGGTTATGTACCTGCTGTCGGACTTCGCCGAGGCCCACCGAGAAGCCTGGCACACCGGGGATCCGCGCGTGATCGACACCGAATTGGCTGCTGGCCCACTCACGGCCTTCGCCGTCGCACCTGTTCCCCGGTGCTCCGCCGCCCGATTGCACAACGCACTGGCCAACGCAGCCGGCTACCTCGGTGCCATGGAAGTCGACGCTGGCCACCCAGGGCTGTTCAGGGTGCTGTGGACAGGCCTGATTCCCACGCATCAGGTGGTAGGCACCAATCTACGGTTTCTCGACAACATGCCCGGACACGAAGCAGACCGATACGCCCTTGATGAAGAGGAAGAACCGGGGGACAACTGGTGGTGGCAGACTGGCGCCTCGTCATTCTCGTGGATAGCCGAAGCCGGTGCGTATGGGCCCTCGAATGCTGTTAAGCCGTTGCCAGACTCGCCTCGCGGCGCGACCGTGCGCGAGCACCTGAGCCGCCTCGTGAAACTCTCTCCTATGGAGCAGATCATCAGCGAACTCGCCGACGACCCGGCGAAGTTTCCTCCGGGGCCGCAAACGTTCTCAGCCTCGAAAATGCCCGGCGCCGATGGTGTCACGGTCCCTGAAGCCAAGCTGGCCGGGTATGCGCTGAATCCGGCTCACCCGAGCGGTCGGCATAAGGCGCGGCTTTTTCGGGAACTTTTGGGCATCGAAGCTGATGATTGGCGGTTTTTGGCCGGGCAGCTGCGGCGGGGAGTTCGCCGCGCCCCGGCGCTTCGCCAAGTCCGTGGCGACGAATTCGGGGTGCGCTTCGATGTCGTCGTCGCCGTGAAAGGACGAAACGGTGCCGTCAAACCGGTGCTGTCGGGCTGGATTCTCCGGCCAGGGCAGCCTGCCAGTCTCACCACCGCATGGGTAGCGCGCCGTGGAACCGAGGCTGACGTCGCCGCCGACGACGTAGCAGTACTACCACCGACCTCTCGCCAACAGTGGGAACTGCTCTGGGAGGCTGCCGCGGTCGCCGCCGGCGAAGCCGCCCAACTGACGGTCCCCAACCCGGTCTTCGTGGCCCAGGACCACACGACCGAGGTATGGCGTGCTGAGGGCGCCGAAGGCGCCGCCCTAGTGGCCGTTCCCGACGAACCGAGCGGGTTCGCCACCTGGTTGCGTAGGACGGGTCGCGGCGGTGCGGGCCCCCGTTCTGGCACATGGGTGGCCGCGCCCGTGCGCGGATACGACGGTGCATCGGCCTGGGCAGACACTTTCGCCGAGGTGCTGGGCTGGCATGGCATTGACTGTGAGGTCTACGCCATGTTGGACGGCCCAAACCCGCCACACAATCCAACGTAGACCCGCCATCGAGGCGGTACAGTTGCGCATGATGTCAGAAAATGCGACATTGGTGTCGTGAGATCAGACGTTGGTGTGGCGGTGCCGTCAGTGGGAAGCACGTTCTTCCCACCGGCGGGACCGACCACGCCTACCGGTTGGTCCACCCCGGTCCGGTCGCTGGCCGAGCGCATCAGCGCGTTGCCGGGTTTGACCCGACAGGCGTTGGAGCGCCCCGATGTCGCCGGGCTGCAGGCGACGCTGCAAGAGATGTGCGCGCAGCTGGGGGGTTCGGCGGGCGGCCCCGCGGCCACTGGCGAACTGCACGGCAACGGGACGGCGCGTATCACCAGCCTGGTGGCGGTCTGGCTGATCGGCAGGGTCTCTCAGGCCTATCTGCCGGGCAGCAAGCTCGTGAAGCTGTCGCGGGTTCGAGACCCTGATGTGTTGCGCAGCATCGGCGGCGTGGCTGACCTACTGGTCCGAGCGATCCGGGCCGATTTAGGAGTGAACCCTGATGAGTAGTTACATCCCACCAGCCGAGAATCTCAGCACGGCCTGGTATCGGACCCTGGAGCACGTCGGGGCCCATGGCGGCCACGGGATCAACGTCATCAGCACGGTGCAGAATCCGTTGGCGCCGCAGGACCCGGTCATCCGATCGGCTCTGGATGCTGTCCTGACCGAGGGGAACCGCAACAAGGTGCGCATTCAGCCCGTCGACACCGTCGCAGGCACCATCTTTCCCCGGGACCTCTACGCCGACACCGGGCTGATCTATCACGCCGGGATGGACACCGAAGAACTCGCCAAGCTCGACTCCAGTGCCGAGGATCTCTACGCGGCGTACGGCGAGATGTTGCCGATACTGTGCACGGATACAGCCAATAATCGCGGAACGTACTTCGGTCGCATGGTGACTTGGCCCGGCAAGGTGGGCGGGGGCATCAATCAACTCGCTGACCGCATCAAGCGGTTGCGCCGCAGCATGAGCGCCAATGTCGGCCAGCGCAACGTCGAGGACTTCGCGATCGCCGGTGAGGCCGAGCTTCTCGACGGCGCAGTGGGATTGCAGGTCTTTGCCCCCAGCGACCGGCGTGAGCGGGGGTTTCCGTGCCTGGTGCACGTCGATCTCACGCTGTTTGAAGGCCGGCTGAGCATGGCCGCGACCTATCGTCACCAACTCCTGATCACAAAGGCATATGGGAACCTCGTAGGCCTATGCGATCTGCTGGCATTCATTGCTCAGCACACGGGTTTTGGTGTCGGTGAGCTGTTGGTGAACGCGACGTTCGCCGATGCCGAACTCGGCACCTACACCAAAGGTGTCGTCGCCGATCTGCTCACCGCAGCCCGAACTGGGTTCTAAACCATGGCGGCACGTGTTGGAGTCGGCGTGGACCTGGTCAAGATCTCGTCAGTGCGCGACATGCTCGACAGCGGCGGCCTCGCGTTCGAGGAATTATGCTGGACTGCAACCGAACTGGAACACTGCGATGGATCCGCCCCGCGCCTGGCTGCCCGCTGGGCCGCCAAAGAGGCGACCATGAAGGCGCTCGGCCGCGGTATCGGCGAAATAGACCCAACCGACATCGAGGTGACCGGCTGTGAGGGGCAAGTGCCCGGGCTGCGACTACACGGCACGGCGTTGGCCCTCGCCGAAAGGCACCATCTCGACCTCGCGTTGTCGATGAGCCACGAAGACGACTTCGCCATCGCGTTCGTAGTGGCCACCCCTCGCTCAGCGGACAACTGTGAGCGCTGCCCTCTGGAAGGTGCCAACGATGGAAGCCAATGAACAGCAGGCCGTCGGCCAACGGCTGCGCTCCGCCCGCGAAACCCTAGGCCTGACACAAGAAGACGTCGCCGGCGCCCTGGGTATTCAACGCACCAGCGTGATCGCGATGGAAGCGGGTAAACGCGGCGTCGGCGCATTGGAGCTACGCCGGCTTGCCCGCCTCTACCGGCGCAGCGTGGGGTGGGTCCTCGGCGAGGAACCCGACCCCGACATCGCCTCCGACGACGATCACGCGCTCTACCGCGCGACCGCGGAACTCTCTCCCGACGACAAAGCACAGGTCCTGCGTTTCGCACAGTTCCTGGCCGCAGGCAGCTCCCCACCCGACACGCCCGGCGGTCGCACAGGGATCACAGAGCGACGTCGACCCAAGTCACCTCAGGCCGACTGACATGGTCACGCGAACCCAATTCCGGCACGCTGTACAGGAAGCCGACAGCTTGCTGCAGGAACTCGACATCAACCAGGAAGCGCCGATCGACGTTTTTCACATCGTCGACCGACTCGGCCTCTGGCTGGTCTTCAACCCCCTGAAAACCCTGTTGGGGGCGGCAGTGCCGAAGGGCGATGGCGGAATCATGCTCACCACGGAGCGCGGGGCGGCGGTGCAACGGTTCACCGCCGCCCACGAGATCGGGCACTGGGTTCTCGACTACGGCCAAGCCGCATTCGACAGCGAGCAAGACATCTACCATCCCTCCGGGGACCGTGAGGTTCTTGCTCAAGTCTTCGCCAGCCAACTACTCATGCCCCCACCACTGATCTACGCGGCGTGCGCCGAACATGGCCTCGACAGCCCGAAAACCGCAACACCCACGGCGGTCTACCTGGTAGCACGTGACATCGGGGCCAGCTACGAAGCCGTGGCCAGGCAACTGGCCAACCTCGAGATCATCGGTGGGACCCTTCGCGACGAACTCCTCAAGAAGCAGCCCGCCGCCATCAAGTCAGAGCTCTGTCGTGGCCACCGGCCAACGGGAGCGGTCGACGTGTGGCCATTGGAGGGTGTCGAGTCCGGGGGCACTACGTTGACCGTCACCGAGGGTGACGAGGTCGTGGTGTTGCTACCCGAGAACCGCACTACAGGACATCGCTGGCTCACCGACGACGAACTCGCCAGACGCGCGCTGCACACTCGCGCCGATCCTCCCGAAATCGCCACAGCAGCGCACGAAGACACCATCAACCTCGACACCACTGACGAGCCGACTCTACGGGTGGCATCGGTTGATGACGCCCTGGCACGCATCCCCGGCAACACCGGCGCCATCCGGATCCTTCCCGCCCCCGACGCGGCAGAATTGCCCGCCCCCGCGGAGAAGCTCCCGTCCCTGGAGCTGGTCGATGACCAGTATCACGTCTCCCGAGGGCCCCTCGCAGCGTCCGAACGTCGCAGCGCACGACGGGCCATCGCTCGTCAACGCGATACGCCCGGCGGCGCGATCAGCCCCGGGGCTCCGATTGGAGGCACGGGCACACGCCTACTCGCGCTGCGATCGACAGACGAAGGGCACTCGGCGTTCCTCATCGTGTACAGCTCCGCCTACGACCCAACGGCGCCAGCGATCGAAACCTACCGTCTCGAGGTCGACGTCAAGCCCACGCCAGCCGTGCTGCGCCGCCGCGAATATCTGAACGTCGATCTCGACGACCCCGGCGATCAGATTGAGGACGCGAGTGACTAGCGCACTGTCCCCGACCCCCGCTGCCGGGCGGCAAGGCCGGCCCAACATTGACCTGCGCCCGCTCATCGATGGTCAACTGATGGACCAGGGTGCGCGTCCGATGTGCCTGCCGTTCGCGCTGAGTCACGCCCATGCCGCCCTGCTGACCACCAGTGGCATAGCCACCGCAGGAGCTGGGCTTGCACCAGAAGCGATCTGGTGGCACTGCACCCACCAGGGCGTGACTTCAGCGGGCGGCACAAAGCTCGAGCACGCCGCCCGGGCGCTAGTGTCCTGAGTCATTAATTCGGTTGCAGTAGTTGGCGATGCTTGCCAGGATCTGGTCGGCGGTCTTAGTCCAGACGTAAGGCTTGGGGTTGTCGTTCCAGGTGTCGATCCAGGCACGGATATCGGCGTTGAGTTGCCGCACCGAGGTGTGAGTGGAGCGGCGCAGTTTCTTGGTGGTCAGCTCGGCAAACCAGCGCTCGACGAGATTGAGCCACGAGGAGCTGGTCGGGGTGAAGTGCAGGACGAATCTGGGATGGCTTGCCAGCCAACGCTTCACCGCAGGCGTCTTGTGTGTGGAGGCATTGTCGAGGACCAGATGCACATCGAGATCGTCGGGAACTTCGGCATCGATCTTCTTGAGGAAGGCCAGGAACTCGGTGGCCCGGTGCCGGGAGTGCAGCGCGCCGATGACCTTGCCGGTGGTCAGGTCGAGGGCGGCGTACAAGCTGGAGGTGCCGTGGCGGACGTAGTCGTGGCTGGCTCGCGCCGGGGTTCCGGGCAGCATCGGAAACACGGGCTGGGTGCGATTAAGGGCCTGGATCTGCGTCTTCTCATCCACGCAGAGCACCAGCGCCCGCTCCGGCGGGTCCAGGTACAGGCCGACGACATCGCGGACTTTGGCCACGAACAGCGGATCCTTCGATAGCTTCCATGAGTCCTGCTTGTGGGGAGCCAGTCCGAACGCTCGCCAGACCCGCGACACCATCGACTGACTCAACCCCAAATGAGCGGCCATCGAGCGGGTCGACCAATGAGTGGCATCCGGCGGGGTGGTCTCCAGCGTCTTGGTGATCAACGCTTCGATCTGGTCGTCGCCGACGACCCGCGGACGACCCGGGCGAGGCTCGTCAACCAACCCGTCTAGACGTAATTCGACGAACCGGTTGCGCCATCGCCGCACCGTGCCGATCGACAGTTCCAGCCGATCGGCGAGTTCGGTGTTGGAGCCACCGTCGGCGGCTGCCAACACAATTCGAGCCCGCATCGCCAGACCCGCGGCACTGGATCGTCGCCGCGCCCACCCCTCCAACTCGGCCCGCTCGTCAGTGGTCAAGACAATCTTCGCGGCATGAGGTGTCGGCACAACCCAGTCTAACAACTAGATCGCAATTAATGACTCAGGACACTAGACGACTGTGGTCAGCCCACGTTGGCCAGCTGGCCGTTCAATCCGCATCTTGGTGTCGCCACGGAGGACCCGCCCACCGCAGTGGGTGTTCCGCCCTGGCAACGCGCCAAGGTCGACGATGTCGTCCTGGCTCACGACGGTGTGGAAGACGGCATCGAAGATGCACTCAGCGCCGGTCACCCGGTGATCCTGGTGGTCGAGGTCACCGCCGAGTTCGAGAACCCCGCGCCGGACGGCTCGATCGACGTCCCCGACATCCGAAGTCCCGAAGGCGATTTGCACGCGGTATTAGTGGTCGGTGCCGCTACACACCCTCAAGCTGGTCGACGGCTGCTCATCCGCAACTGCTGGGGAACGTACTGGGGGGCTGGAGGATACGGCTGGCTGCCGCTGGACTACCTCGTGGTCAACGTGCAAGAGGCCGCCGCTGTCGTGGCCCGCCACAGCTCGACGGAAGGCACCTGATGGACATCGATGACTACCAGCTGCGATCTGCTGCCAGTGACATCCTGCCCGGCGACGACTTCACCCTGCCGCTGCTGGGTTTGGCTGGCGAGATCGGCAGCCTGGCAGCCGAACTGAAGAAACGGCACCGAGACGTATTGGGTTATCGCGGTTTTGACGACGAAGTACGCGAAGAACTCGGCGACTTGATGTGGTATGCAGCGGCATTGGCTCGGCGCTGCGACCTCAACCTAGGGCAGATTCTCGCCGAAAACCTGCACAAGGTCGAGGAACGCTACAACCGGCCGTCAACCCCACCCCCGCACGAACTGTTCGACGAGGATTTCCCCACCCACGAACAGCTACCACGCCAGATCGAAATCACCTTCGTTGAAGCCGATTTGGCCAGCGATGCGGCCGAGCCGGTGCCGGTGGTGCGAATCTACCGTGGCGTCAGAACCGTGGGTGATCCCCTCGACGACAACAGTGACGACAACGACGACTACCGCTACCACGACGCGTTGCACCTCGCCCACATGGCGGTACTGGGATGGTCGCCGACCATGCGTGGCCTACTCGACGCCAAGAGGCGCAGCGATCCCGAAGTCAACCGGATCCAAGACGGTGGCCGGGCATCAGTTATCGAAGAAGGACTCACCGCCTATGTCTTCTCGGTCGCCGCTGAGCACAGCTTCTTCGCCACGAGCAGCCACGTCCCGGCTGACGTCATCAAGGCATGCCGCAAGATGACCGCTCATTTGGAAGTCTCCGAACGCCAGTCCGCCGATTGGGAATACGCAATTCTGGCCGGCTACGAGATGTTCCGCGCGCTCAAAGAACATCGAGGCGGCACCGTGCGCGCCGACCTGACCACCCGCACCCTCACGTTCACCCCGCCCGGCGAACCTCTCGAATCCGGCCGCGCATTTGCACTGCGGCCCGGTGCCGTCGTCGTCTTCGAAGGCGTCGACAAGGCCGGCAAAAGCACTCAGCGTGAGATGCTCGAGGCAGTTGTCGAACCGGCATCGACGACATTCGTGCACATGCCGTCAGGCTTCGCGGACTTCACTCGGCGCCTCTATCGCCTGCTGGAAGCCAGGCCGCCAGCCAAGGCACTTGCCCGACAGCTCGCGCACTTGTCGTGTCACAGCGAGACCGTCGACCAATTGGTCGAAGCAGCGGGCCGCGGCGGCCTCGTCATCGACCGATGGTGGTGGTCGACACTCGCATACGGCTGGTATGGCAGCGAGGGTGGCCTTGGACTGTCGGAAGCGACGTTCCGTGGGCTGATCGATGAGGTGTGGCAGGACCTCGAAGCCGACGTGGTGTTCCTATTTCTCCATGAACATGTAGCCGACAACCACAATGCCCAAGCGGTGAAAAGCGGATACGAGGCCCTCGCTGCCGCATCTGACCGCGTCGTCCTTGTCCCGATGATGTCGGAATCGGATGCTCACAACCTCATTGTCGGCGAGCTCGGTCGGCGCGGACTCATAGAGCCAACCTGATGCCGCGCGACCTCAAAGAGCACAGCTCACCGAGGTCAGTCCCAAGTGCCCGCGAAACCACTGACTACATTCAGACCCCATTTCGGTGGAAACCACGCCGGGACCGGCTCGGGCAGCGCACGAAATTTTTGCTTGATCCGCGTGCGGCCGCTATACCCGCAGACGTCGGGATGCGCGACACGCGCGTACTTGTCGACTTCGCAGAATAAGTTCTGACAATCGATTAGCTGCAAAGGCCTACCGAACAACCCACCGAAGGGCAGTCCAAGACGTTCAAAATGCTCCTGCTGGCTTGCAGCCATGTATCTAATGATGTCGTGCTCTATCCCGGCGCTCTGCGCGCCGAAGCACTTCCGGATGCCATCGCGCGCACCGGGCCCGGCCACTACGAACTCCATCTCATCGAAGTTCAGCGCAGTCGAGTAATTGATGTCGATGAGGAACTGGAACGCTAAGAAATCGCCCATCCCGGGATAGCTCTTGATGAGCTCGAATGCCTCTTGCATCGACGCAGCCGACGTCAGGTTGCCCGCTAGATCGTCGTCGAGCATCCGTTGCAGCAGCCGTAAGTGGTTAACGTGCTTTCGGGCCGCCCCAAATCCCGGTGCCGGCATCACGTACGCCGCAGAGTACAACCGCTGTCCACCCGCGAACGCCGAATCGAGGACTGCTCCGTATCGATCCAGATCAAAAGTTGTCAATGTCGGCGTCCCCAGCGCCGCCGTCAGTAGCCGCCACGTGTCGATCTTGTTGAACATCTTGAACAACAGGATCCGGAATATCAGTTCCGCCGGACGCTGGTCTCCGGTGTAAGCGACTTCACGAATTGCGTACTGGCTGACGCGGTCCGCGGCGCGGTAACAGTTGGTAAACCGATGAACTCGCAGGACTGGATCAGAGGTCCAAGGCCCGTCACGTCCCGCGACCCGGGCTTCGTAGACCTGCTGGCGCCGTGCAGCAAATCGCCAATAGGTGTCAAACACCTGCGTCGGCTGCAGCGTACGTCCGCCAACCACGATGGGCGAAGGAGGGGTCGACGAGCAAAGGTCGTCGGAATCACTATCGTTCGTCTGATCGTCGATGGCCAATTGCTTTGGGACAGTGACCGGCATCAGACATTTCCTTAATCAGTAGATCGCTAAACGTGTCATAGTATACACGTGGAAAAGGCGTCCGCCGAGGTTCTTAGAGACCGATCCGCCGCGCTGTTCAACAACTGCCATCTTGTTGAGATCGTTGACGCCATCGCCGCGATCGGCGCCCGAAAGCCGTTCACTGCAAGGCAGATTGCGAAAAAGACGGACCTTGCAGACAGTGTCGTGAGTCCGGTGATTCGCCGCCTGCTCGGCAGCGGCCTGATCGAGCGCACATCTGCGGCAAACACAGGACGCGGAAGGGCGCCAAACTACTTTCGGGTGACTGCATCGTCCGGTTGGTCGGAGCTAAAATCCCTGTGCCGCAAACTCGCTGCCTGATCAATCAGTCGCAATTGATCACGCGCCTGCGGCGCGCCAACTCCGCGGCCTCCAGGTCGGAGGGTTCGTGATTCCGGTCGCGTGGATGGCACGCCTAGGCGATCCCATGGAGGTGCATGCAATCGCCAAGGACACAGGTCTGGGGCTGGATTCTCACGCGTGTCGTGATCTCTCCCGTCGATGCCGGATCCATGTTCGAGGCCGACTGGTGGAGATTTACCACCCCTGGAAAGTGAGGTACAAATGACCTGCGCACGAAGCGTGCGGCGGCGTGTTACGGCTTGCGGACCGATTAAGCTGCCCCTCTGGAAATTTCCAGACACAAGTCCCGTCGGCCACCGTTCAGTATGACGCGTATCACATGCCGAGGTCGCCACGCGTCGTGGTGCATCGCCGCGGCGATACAGTCCGCCGGGCCAATCGAATACGAGTCCGTGATGAGCGCTGGGGTCCGTCGATTCATTCTTGATCCGGGTTTGGCACCCTTGCCGCCATTCCGGGTATCGGGATACTGGCATTGCTGCGTTCCCTCGATTTCTCGGCACTTTGCCAGGTGTCCAGTCCGGGGCGCGCGAGCCTTCCCCGTGACCTTGCGGCTTGAAGCAGTTCGTGTACTGGGCTGCGATCAGAGAGCGCTTGCGCGGGGCCGGGAGGACGCGTCCTCGCCGTCGATCAACAATTCGCCGGTCAACGACCGCTCAGCGAGTCGCCAAACTTCCTTTAGCACATGGACCGAGAATTTAGACGTTCCACCAATGGACCGCGCTCACGGCGCCCGGCTCACTCCCACCGGGCCGTCGCGGCCTCAGGCCAGCAATCGGAAACGTAGTGCTCTGATCGGATTTCGGTCTCGCCGGACCATCGATAGGCAACTAGTGTCATGCGTCATTAATTAGTTTACAGTGTGGGATGATGGTGTATGCCGTCATCTGCGCTGGTGATCAGTTCTGAGGATCGCGTGACGTTGGAGTCGTGGACGCGGTCGACGACGGCATCTGCCGGTCATGTCGAGCGGGCCCGGATCGTGCTGGCGGTGGCTGATGGTGCCGGCACCTCTGGCGCAGCCCGGCAGGTGGGAGTCTCGCGACCGACGGTGATCAAATGGCGGGATCGATTCGCCGCGTACGGGATTGATGGACTTGCCGACGAGCCTCGCAGCGGTCGACCCAAGACTGTCGACGACGCGGCGATCCTGGCAGCCACCCTGGAGCCGCCGCCGGAGGTTTTGGCGGTCACCCACTGGTCGAGTCGACTGCTCGGCAAACACCTCGGCGTGGGGGACGCCACGGTCGCCCGGGCCTGGCGCCGTTACGGGGTCAAACCCTGGCGCCGGGAGACCTTTAAGTTCTCCACCGACCCGGAGCTGGAGGCCAAGGTCCGCGACGTAATCGGCCTCTACTTGAACCCGCCGACCAACGCGATCGTGTTGTGCGTAGATGAAAAGTCCCAGATTCAAGCCCTCAACCGGACCCAGCCGATCCTGCCGCTGCGTCCCGGGTTGCCCGAAAAAGCGACCCATGACTACCAGCGCAACGGCACCGCCACCTTGTTTGCCGCACTCGAGATCGCCACCGGCAAGGTGACCGACCGCTGCTATGAGCGGCACGGCAAAGCGGAGTTCCTCGACTTCCTCAAAGCGGTCGCCCGCGCTTACCCCCGACGGAAACTGCACGTGGTGTGCGACAACTACCACACCCACAAGCATGCCGACATCAACGCCTGGCTGGACAAGAACCCCCGCGTGACACTGCATTTCACGCCGACCTCAGGATCCTGGCTGAACATGGTCGAGGTGTTCTTCTCGATCATCACCCGCCAAGCCATCCGCCGTGGCTCGTTCAACAGCGTCAAAGAACTGATGGCCGCCATCGCCGCGTTCATCCAAGGCTGGAATCAGCGCTGCCACCCATTCGTGTGGACCAAATCCGCAGACGACATCCTGCCCCATACCCGTAAACCAAATTCAGACGCGAGACACTAGTGGCCCACCTCGCACAGCACTGAAGTCGACGCAGGCCGTCTTTTTGGTCCAGTCGCGACCATGCTCCGGTCGTCCTCGCCGCCAATAGTGTCCGTAGACGACCGGCGGCCCACCGGAATAGCCGAAGGATCGTTCAGCGGCGTCGATCTCGATGTCTGGAGGTTCCGGGTAGCGACGGCCGTCCTCAGTGCAGAACGTGTCCGACAATTCGGCGAGCGCTCGCAATGTGGTCGCTTGGTCGTCCCACCATTTCAGCCTCGCGCTGGGCCGACGATGGCCACTGCGCTCCCAGTACGCCGGGGCCCCGTGGTCGACCAGGCTAATCTCGGGTCCTTTGAGCAACACCTCAATGGCTTCGTAAAGTGGATCATTCTCGGTGAAGGCCTGCACCCACTGTTCTAGCGTAGCTATTCTGCTCGCACCGAGCTCGCGTCGCACCACCGCGACCGAGGGTTCATGCCAGCAGGCATGCACAACGCGCAGTCCCTGGGTTTCGATCCAGAGGGGCAGCGTTCGGAACCAATGCAGGTATTTGGCTTGGGCCCGTGTGTCAAGTTGTTCGAGGAATGATCGATGCTGGGCTGTGTTGGCTGGCGTGTGCGGTCGTAGGAACCGGCCGCTACCCGGGGGGTAGTCTGTGCCGTAGGCGATCGCGTTGAACTCGTGGTTGCCCATGACTACCCGCGCAAATCCGTTGTCCGCCATGCATTTGACGATGTGCAGTGTCCGTTCCTGCTCGTTACCACGATCTATCAGGTCCCCGACGAAGATGGCCTGTCGGTGCGGATGCCGGTAGGCACGCGTGCAATCGTCTTGGGCGTATCCAAGCGTCCTCAGAAGGTCCTCAAGTTTCGCAGCGCAGCCATGAACGTCCCCGATGATATCGAATCCCCGCACCTGAGAATTGTCTCAACCGGGCCAGGGACCTGCACGGCGGCGGCCAGATGAAACATGGACCGTGCCAGCTTCCGCTGCCGGGGCGGTGGATGACCTCCGTGTTGCGGGAACGACCCCTCGTATACACCCTGCTAGATTGCTGAAACCACTTGGCGAAGGGGCGGAGACGATGGAAGCCGTGGGACAGCGGATCAGGTCGGTGACTGTGAATTTCGGCGAGGCCGTCACCCCTTACGTGGTCGGATACGACTGTCAGCGTGATCTTCTAGATGAAGTGTCAGAAGCGGTGACTGAGTCGGAGACTGTGCTGCTGGTGGTCGACTCCGCGATGCCCGCACTCGTGTCCGGTGTCGAGACTCACCTAGCAAGCTCCGGCCACACAATCTGTGTGCTAGCACTGGAGGCATCCGAGTCGGCGAAGTCGTTGGGTACGGTCCAGGACCTGCTGGGGCGGGCGCTGCGGTTCGGCCTCACCCGCCGAACCAGCGTCGTCGCGATCGGGGGTGGGATGATCGGGAACGTCGCGGGAATGGTTGCCGGGCTGTTGTTCCGCGGTGTTCCACTTCTACACCTCCCCACTACTCCGGTTGCGGCATTCGACGCTGTACTTTCCCGGAAGCAGGCGGTGAACATTGGCGCCGTCAAGAACGCCGCAGGCCTGTTCAAGACTCCTACGTTCATCGGGGTCGACCTGAAGTGGTTGCAGACGGTGCCCGGAGGCTTAATGCGTACCGGCCTGCTGGAGATGGCCAAGAACGTCCTTGCGGTCCGACCGGATTACGGCGACATGCTGATCCGAGCTGTTCGATCACTTGACGGCGAACCGGAGCAAGCCTTAAGCAGACTGCACGAAATCGGCGTCGGGACAAAGCTTCCCTTCTTGCGAACCGATGCAGACGAGACTGCGGAGGCCCTGATCTTCGAGTACGGCCATACAATCGGACACGCGATCGAGGGGGCGGCCGACGGTCGGATCCTTCATGGCGAGGCGGTGGGTTGGGGAATGCTCGCGGCGGCCGATATCGCGCGCAGTCACCACGGGCTTAGCGACGACGACCACTGCGCGCATGACGAGATGTTGGAAGTGTTCGGCATCATCCGCACACGGCGTCCGCGCATCGATGTCGCCACGGTACGCGAGCTGGTCCGCGCGGACACCAAGCGGGGACATACCGCTGTGGACGACAATCAGCTGCCTATGGTTCTGCTGTCGGCGCTTGGGCGACCGCTGACCACCGACGGAAAGCCCTTGTGCGGCGTCGATCTGGACGTGATCGACGACACGATCAATGCACTCTTGGGGCGCTAATGGTGACGGGCGCTGGTCAGGATGGCCGAACAGTCCCATCGGTGAATGTCCATACAGAGTGGGATGTTCTTGAGGAAGTCATCGTCGGAACGATGACCAATGCCCGGGTACCGCGGCCCGGGCGTGACCTTCACGCAGTCGAGTTTCCTGGCCTGGCCCGTATGGACGACATTCCAAGTGGGCCATATCCCGACTGGGTAGTCGACGAGACCAACGACGAACTCGAAGCGTTGTGCGTGCTGCTCGCAAATATGGGAGTGACGGTGCGCCGTCCGATGGCGCGCGACACCGCGGTGGAGTTTTCGACTCCCAATTGGACCACCGAGGGCTTCTACGACTACTGCCCCCGTGATGGCTTCCTCACCATCGGTAACACCATACTCGAGTCGCCGATGGTGCTGCGCTCTCGGCATTTCGAAGGAGCGGCCTATCGTGCACTCTTCCAGCGCTATAGCGAGACTGGCGCACGCTGGGTGGTCGCGCCGAAGCCGGAACTGGCCGACTCGATGTTTGACCCAAGCGCCACGATGGGTTCGCGGTTAGCCAACCACGAACCTGCCTTTGACGCAGCGAACATCTTGCGGTTCGGCACCGACGTCTTGTACCTGATCTCAGATAGTGGCAACGAGGCAGGCATGGACTGGCTGCGCACGTTCCTCGGATCGAGCTACGAGGTCCACGCCGCGCGCAATCTGTATGCGTCGACGCACGTCGATTCGACACTCGTCCCGCTGAGACCGGGACTGCTTCTGACCAACCCCAGCCGGGTAACCGAAGAAAACATGCCTTCATTCCTGAAGGACTGGCAGCGGCTTCCCTGCCCAGATCTCGTCGATACCGGATTCGTGGGACCGATTGCTCGGGCGTCGCGCTGGATCGGGATGAACATCCTCATGGTCGGCCCGGGTATCGCTGTTGTCGACCGGCGCCAGCCGGACCTCATTCGGGTGCTCGAAGTTCACGGTGTCGATGTCGTCCCCGCCCAGCTGACCCACGCCAGGACGCTCGGCGGCGGCTTCCACTGTGTGACCCTTGACGTGCGGCGCGCCGGGGAGGCCGCCGATTACCGATAGCTGGCGACGGAAGTGCTAATTCCGGAGCAACGCTTCCCGTTTGGTCCGCGCCCGGTCATCGACGGACACGGGGAGCTGCCGTTCCACGTCTAACAACGCCGCGCCAAGCCGGTCGGCGACGCCCTTGGTGCTGCGCGCGGTGCGGGCGTGGGTGCGATGTGTGGACTTCGCTCGGGTACGCGCGAGGCGGTTCGCCACGTCGGCCCGGTCTCCGGCGTCTTGATCCCAATAGCCTGTCAGTTCTGGGAATTCGGCTCGCAGCGCCCCCGCGCAAGCGTCTTGCTGTTCGATGGAGCGCGCCAGGAAGCGCAGATGGGAGGTGTAAATGACGTCGAAGCCGACGGCCGTCAGCGCTGCAGCGTCGGGTCGCAATGTCTTGGCTTCTCGGCTCGGTCCCGGTGCATAGTCGTCCTCCTCGCCCACCGCCTCGATCAGCGATACGAAGATCCGTTCGCCAGCACTCCATCCCCAGGATGACACCCGATCAAAGAATAACTGGGCATCGCTACCAGCTGCACTACTGCTATCCAGCAGCACCATTCTCCTCGATTGCCGAGTGCCAAACGGCCCAAGCTTAGTGGTCATAAACGACTTGGACAGCCTCTCGTAGCGCTGGCACGCGTCGCGCAACTCGGCATCAGTGTCTGCGCTGAGCGTCACGAATGGATGCTTCGATACCGGCGCGACCACGACCTCGACAGAGATGACCGTACGTACCCTTTGCAATGCCGACAGCAACAGCGCACCGCTCATCAGGGGAACGCACACCACGTCACCGTCTCGCAGGGTCCTCAGCAAGAGTTCGAGCGCCAATTCGTCGATGTCGCTTTCATCTAGGTAGCGACAACCCAGTCTCTCGCACCTCGTCCGCAACGCCTCCCCACGGGCAGATGAGGACTCGTACCACGGCCAGGCATCGTCCACGACGACCGGTCGAAACTCCCGCGGCATTGTATCGTCCGTCCTTCCCGCCGGTTCAGCTGGTCACTCGCAGTTCGAGCCAGGGGGCGGCGGCCGCGGTGACGTCGTCGATCGTCGCGCATCCGTCGCCGGCGGCGGAGCCGCTGGCCGCCAGGACCTGTTGGCGGAGAGCGTCTGCGATACAGTCCGTTTCCAGGGCCGGTAGCTCCCTCACCGCCCCGGCACGGTGAATCTGGATAGTCGCGGAGTCGCCCAACCGCAGTTCGATGCTGCCTGCGTCACCGATGACTTTGTAAAAGATCTCGTCGATTCCGCCCGCGGTGCGCGACAGAGAGATCGATGCGGCCACTCCGCGGTCGGTGACCGCGACCGCACAAAGTTGGTCGTGGTCCCCGGCCGCAACGCGGCTGCAGTGGGGTGTCGGTGCGACCATGGTAAGCCGGTCGATGCTGCCCAGCCCGAGCCAGGCGATCGTGTCGGTCTCGTGGATGCCGCAGTCGAGACCGATTCCTCCGGTGTCGTCGACGGGTTGCGTCGCCAAGGCAGGTATGAATGCATCCCACTGACAGGCCAATACCATTCGTGGAGTGCCTATTTCGCCACTGGTCAAAATATCTTTCAGGGTCCGGAACGGTTCGCAGAGTCGACGCCAGAAGCCGACTCGGAACCGGCACCGGGCAACTGTGGATAGGGCCGCGAGGGACTGGTACTGCGATCGGTCTAAGCCGCAGGGCTTTTCTAGGAGCACGGCGAGGTGATGGCCGGCTAGTGCATGACTAATCCTGAGATGTTGGCTGCTCGGTGCGGCCACGACCGCGAAGTCAAACGCCGCTAGGTCGACGTCGCCCAGTGCCGCGAAAACCTCGGCTCCGCCGGTGGCGTGACGGACCCGCACCGATGGGGCCGGATCGACTACGGCTGCACGTGCGCCAAACTGGCCGCAGGCGCTGATTGCCCTAGCGTGCGCGGTGCCCATGCGACCGCCTCCGATGACCAGGGCGCGACGAACGTCATTCCCGGCCATCGACACCTTCCGACCCCAACGACTGGGTCAGGGCGTCACGGACTTTCTGGAACGCGTCGGCGATCTCATTCATTCGCGGCTTGTCCACTAGCAGGGTGCCGTGGTGGATCATCGCCAGGCGCTCATGTGCGGCCTCGGCGACCGGAAAGCGATCGGATAAGGATGTGAGGTGTTTCCTGCTGGCAAATCCGGGCTTGGTGGCAGGCACGTAGATAGGGGATCGGTGGATCGGCGCGTCCATCTCGTATACGGGGAAGCCGAGTTCGGCAATCAACGCTGTGCGCGCAAGCGGTACGTCGATGGCGCCGTCTAAGAACACGCCGTATTCGTAGACCGATCGCAACCCAAGCGCCGGGTTGTTCCGGATGGTCCGAAAACCGCGATCCCGCAGTAGTTCATCGAGGTACTCGGCGTTCTCGTGCTTGCGCAGCAGCTGATCGCGTAGATGTAGCAGACCGGCCCTTATCACGGCTGCGTTGAACTCCGACATGCAGTAATTCGAGCCCATCAGCGGGCCAGTTTCACTCAGATACATCTCGCCTGCCGGCACCTCGGTCGGAATCGACTCCCGGGTATCGGCCCGCGCCGACTCGACTCGGCGCCGTAACACATCGTCGTCGCCGACGACGGCACCCCCTTCGCCACCCGTGAGCGACTTGCTGTTCTGGAAGCTGTACACGGCCAGGTCACCATGCGTGCCGATCATCGTGCCATCGAGCCACTCGGCGCCGTGGGCCTGCGCGCAATCCTCGATCACGCGCAGGCCATGCCTATCGCGAATCCTCATCACGGCGTTGATGTCGACTGCGGAGCAATTGGTGTGCACCACCAGAACGCACGCGGTGCGTTCGGTGACGGCCGACTCGACGCAGCTAACGTCCATGCATAACGTCTCGGCGTCAACGTCGACGAAGACCGGGGTGGCACCAACCCGCAGAACCGCGCTGGCGCAAGCAATCCAGGTGAGCACCGGCACGATCACCTCGTCCCCTGGGCCGATCCCGAGCGCCTCGAACGCGACTACGAGGGCGCTGGTCCCGTGGTCTACCTCCACGCACCATGTCCGAGTGGTGAACGCGGCGAACTCTTCCCGGAACAAAGCGACCTGGAGCCGGGCTCCGGAGCTTCTACCCGATATCGTCCAGACCCCAGAGGCTGCTACCTCAGCTAGGTACTGCTCGGTCTCAGGATAGAAGATCGGCCACCCCGGCCAGGGCGCTGCTGAGGTCCGCCGTCCCCCGTGTATCGCCAAGTGTGAAGCGTGGCCCAAGACCATCTGAAATCCCCCCTCCGCAGTCGCGTCAGCGTACCCGTGACCCTGGCCAGTTGGAGCCCCGTAATCTGCTATTAACCCGAACATTTCCGCGCACGAACGAAATGAGTTAGACCGTACAACTGGCGCCTTGCACTTCGGTCTGCCTCAATGAGCCAATCCGTTCAGCGGGCGCCGCGACCAATCGTCCATCACCTCGGAGACATCGCGACCTTCCACCAACGCGTCGGAGATGGCCTCAAAGTGCCCGGCCAGAGCGGCCGCGGGCAAATCGAGTTTCGACTCTGCGATCCGCTCGTAACATCCGGCGACATCGATGGCCAGCTGCCATGAGTCCTCGAATAGATAGCGGAAGTCGTAACTAGGTTCGCCTTGCTCGACGCAGGAGAAATCCCACACAGCCTTTAGCGCGCCGTCATGTTCCGCGAAGAGCATGTTTCCCAAGTGGAAGTCGTTGTGAAGGGTGGGCGCGCCAGGTTTCGTCGCCGCGACCGGTGCAACCCATCGGTCATGGAAACGCGCCATTACAGCTTCGACCTGTTTTCTTGAGTGGGCCGGAACCGATGACCAATGCCGCTGCGTCGCCTCGACGAGATGATCGCTACCCAGCGTCGGGATCCCCAGTGCTGCTACCTCTTCGACCGACATGCTGCAATGCATGCTCAGTAGGAATTGAGCCATGGACGCAGCGGTCCGATCGCTGGTGCGCTCGGCTTCAGCGCCATATTCGCCCGGCTCTAGGCGGACGCCTTGAAGGGTCCGGTAGGCCGCGAACCGAGTGCGTACCCCGGTCCACTCGATGACGGGAACCTCAGCGGGCAGCCGAACACGCAACAACTCGAGTACCTCACACTCGCGTACGAAGGCGTGGCTGGCGTCTCGCGGGAATCGAAGTATCCATCCGTCTGTGGTGCTCAACACTACGTTTTGCCAACCCTCGAACAGGTCGACGGAACTCAGGTCCACGTCATGAGATTCACCGCTGGCGAGCGCTAGTAGGCTCGCCTTATCCATGCTTTGCGCGACGGGCGGCAATGAACCGCTGCCCGGTTCGTCATCAGGCATCGTCGTCCTTTCGCATCGCTGGTGTCAGCTGAGCTGAAGTTGCCGTCGGTGAGCTCTTGTCCGGCTTGTCCGCGAGGCGCCGGTTTAGAAATAGCACTTGCGCTTGTGCATCGGCGCTGCAGCTCTGTCGTCTCCTACCCCACACCGCCCCCTCTCCGCCAGCCGACGGGGTTCGACCGTATCCGTCCACACCGACAATCGGGGCGGCGCCACCAAGTGGAAGTTTCAGCTGGCGACTTGCGGTTCACAAGCTCCCCGGGGACTTGCGCCTCTAACTCCCGCATCTGTCCATCAGGCACACTCCTCCGAGGCCGCCCACATAAACACAAAGGTCACGAACCATTTCTGGTTCGTGACCTCATGCGCCGCGGTTCGTAGAACCGCTCGTGGTGGGCAGTTCAGTTACGCTGGTCAGCGCGGGTTTGTGTGCCCGCTTCCACTGCGTTTTGAGGGTTTGTCCACAGGCTTTCCGATGCGCAGCGGCCGTTCTGCGTATGGCGTCGTTATGGCTGGTAAGCCCCTAGGGGCCCGGCGTGATCGGCTGCTTGTCGGATGCTGAAGAACGCGGGCCTACGTCGCGTTGCCGGTTCTGCCCGAAGTTGCCTCATCGCGGCCGAAATCTCCACAACCTTGTTCGCCTCGAACACACCAATAGGCGGGCTGACCGAAGGAGCCAGCCCGCCTAGCTGCGAGAAGGGTTTGTCAGCTGCGTCGGGGCATCGGCGTGGGTTGGTGTCCGAGATCGGCGGCAAGTTGGCGCAGCCGGATGTCGATGGCTTCGGTGCGCCGCATCTTGGGGTCGTAGTTCTGTTGGGCGCGGATGTTGACGGTTGCGGCGGCCAACGCGATGGCGATCTTGATCATCGGCGTTCTGCGCGGCCCCGTGGTCAGTGAGTCCAGGCCGGCGACGTGGCGAGACTTGAGCTGGCTGAATCGTTGTTCGGTGAGTGCTCGGGCGGCTTCGAAGTACAGGGTGTGCTCCCAGGAGCCGGGGACGAGGTCCCACTGGGCCATCTTGAGCTGACCATCGGTGAGGTAGACGGTGATACTGGAGTTACTGCAGCACGCCATGGCGTCGGCAGGCCAGTCTGGTTCGGCCATCGGCAGTCCGGTGACCTCGGTGTGCATCGATTCGGGTTTGTGCGGGCACATGACGGTCCCGAGTGCTGCCGGGCAGACTTGCCGGATCTTGACCCGCTTCGGTGGTGTGGCGCCAAGTGCTGGCCGACCGAATCGGCAGTCAGTCATTACCGGCCTTGAGTGCAGCCCCATCAGGAAGGGATAGATGGCTTGCAGGCGGCGATCGTGGGTTCCGAAATTGTCTTGTGCAAGGAGTTCTTCGGTGCTGGGAGTGCGGTGGCCGGTGATCCGTTTGGTCACTGCGGGACAGTAGAACGCGCCGGCGTACTGCAGGGGTCCGGGTTCGAGTCCGTCGGGTGCGCCCGGCGGTGAGGCGCTCGGGTATTCGACGGTCCAGTGCTTCGGGTAGCGCACCACCGGTGAGAAGCCGTGTTCGAGCATGAGCTCGGCGAACCCGTTCTTGGGGTTGTAACCCATATCGGCGGCGAGCAGCGGTCGCCGGGATCGGCCGCTCCTACTTCCGCGGCGCCCATCGATACCGTTGCGGCGAGCGTGGGTCAACGCGGTCGCTAGGCCCTCGACGCTGCCGCTGGTCGGGGCGTGGACGTCCATGCCGACGAACAGGGCGGGCTGGGCGTGCAAGGCGTCGCGGCGCGCGACCCGGGACACGAAGGTGGCTCCGATGCCGAATCCGCTGGATTTGATCTCGCCTGGGATGCCGGGTTGTTTGATTTGGCCGCGCTTGTCGCGGGCCCAGTACCGCGCTACCGAGGATGCTCCGCGGTAACGCTCTGGACGGGTGCCCAACATGCCGTCGGGTGCCGCGGTGTTGATGATCGTTTCGTCGACAACGACGTCGCCGTGACAGTCGGGTGGGGCAACGGTCCTGATCGACCCGTAGAGCAGATCGTTGATCACTGCGGTCAGTCGTTGATTGGCCGCGGCGCTGCGGGCATGGTCCTCGGGGCTGCGGGCGTGGAGGCGGGCGGTGTATTCGGCGTTGGTCATCCGCCGGGCGGGCAGATCTGAGTCAGGGTCCAGGGGTTGCATGCGCAAGCTCCAGAACCGGTGGAAGCGTTTGTACTCGGTGTCTGCCATGGTTCTGATTGCGGTGCAGTCTTGTCCTGCCATGCCGACCGCGGCGAGCTGATTGGCGCTGAATTCGCCGAGGGTGTCCATGGTGCCCCGCAGACTGTACGGGCGCCCGATGATGAATCGCACAAGCAGCGCGACGAGCACCCCGGTCACGGTGTAGGTAATCCCTACGGGCTTGCGGCCGCCCGGCTGTGCGGTGTGGCGGTAGTAGTCTTCGATGCTCTGTGCTGCACCAGATTTCACGATCACCTCCAGCGCGGTGGCGAATACATCGTCGGCGATCGTGCACAACTGCTGTCGGTTGCGGATCATCGCCGCGCCTCGTCGAGGATGGTGATGGCGTGGCGCAGTTTGTACTGTGTCACCAGGCTGCGTTCATCGACGAGGATTCGCAGTTCGCATAGGTCGGCGAGTTGTTGCAGCAGTACTGCCGGTATGCGTTCGGCCAGATCCAGCACCCACCGATTGCGCAACGCGATCGGGTCGATGCTGGGGTGGCCGTGGTTGCGCAGTTGCTCACCGATTCGGTTGACGATGTTGCGTTCCGCGGCCACGGCGTGGGGGGCCAAGATGAGGCGGTCGCCGAGGCCTGCCGCAAGTCCCACGAGCCGGGCACCAATCTCGCGGTCCCAGACCGGCACCTGGCGCACACCTCCGCCAAGATTCGGCAACGCCACAACCGCGACTGCACGACCGTCGACGGTGGTGGTCGTGATCGCGGTGCCGCGCAGGCTCCGGAAGTCCGCCGGCCGGGCGCCTGCACCGTAGCTGAGGTCTAGCAGTGCTTGCGTCCGTTGCGATAGGCGTGCCGGCAGCCGAGGGATCAGCGTCCGCAGGCGCGCGATCTCGGCATGGCTAGCCACCGGATGCCGATGCCGCGCCGACGCGTTCATGCCGATCCTGGGCGGGAACTGTTGTGGATGTAGACGGCGGCCCGTCCGGTACAGGATGTAGCGGCGTTGGTCAGCGGATCGCTTGCTGGCGGTGGCCGTGGCGGCCAGGTGTTCGTCGACGTTGGCCCTGGTAAACGCCCGTACCGGGTCGACCACATCGCCGAACGCCGCCCACACCAAGAATCGCGCGACGTGTCCGACATCTTTGCGGTCTTGTTCGGCGCTGGTGAACGGCACCTGGCACCGCAGGGTCGCGGCCGCCGTGATCGCTGCGCGCGCCACCTCCGGGTCGTCGGCACCGACGGTCTGGCGCAGCAGTGTGGCCAGCCGGTCATGCTCCGACGGTGGCAGCGCGGGAAGCTGCCTCACCGCGGATTGAGCGACGAGCATCGCTGTTTGCGCCGCTGACTCCGCGGCGGGACCGTGAGCAGCCGCCTGAGGGCTGACCGGTGGGCTGGCCGCGATGGTCATCTTCTTGAACCGCGCCATCAGCGGGCCGTCCTCGCCCCGATTGACCAACGGTCGCAAGCTGGTCGGCCTGCACGGTTTCGGTAGGGCGTCTTCGCGCCTAGCAACCTCGGCCCCAGGATTCGGTCGAGGCAATCCGGCGTGGACGGTTGACAGGTTTGTTCGTGCACGGTGGAATACACCTATCCCTCCTTGAGGGGTCTAGAGCCGAGAGACTCTTGATGAACGCCGAAGCTGGGTTGCCCCCCAGCTTTTGGCATTTCTGGGCTCGGCACAGCCGAGAAAGGTGAATGTTCGCGTTTCGGCGCGAGACCGTTCTAAGAGCTACCTATTCGGGCGTCCTTCCCTTGATTGTGGTCGTCGTGCAGCGGTCCATTGAAGCGGCGCTTCTACGCCCCGTCTGCCGGTGCCGGCGAGTCCGCGGCAGAGCACTGCGCGAAACAGGTATCTGTTTGGTCAGGCAGTGCTCCGGCGAGAAGACGCTCCCCGTCTGGGACAGCGTCAGACCTTGGGCATCGGCGTAGTCATAGATTCGGGCGGCCAGCTCGGGGGTTAAGCTGAACTCCACGCGCACGCGCTCGCGGCGTTTCATTACCGGTCGAGCCATGGAAACCACCTCTGCTGTGGAGGTCCGGATCACTCCGGAGGAGGCCGAAGATCTCGTGGCGCGAATATAGCCGAACATTGGCTACACCCGTTTCCGGCAATATCGATCGGCACTGTAATCCGTTGCTTCTCAATAGCTTTGGGTTCTATATCGGCATCCAAATTTCGAGTGCCGACATAGGTAAAAGCGTTGTGCGCAAAGATCTTTCATGCGCGTTTTTGTGGATTGACTGCTTGTGCGCGCTGCACGGCATCTGTGCCTTCGACAGAAAGAATCGTCCTTCGGCGTGTCGTCTACGCGTAGGCTGTGGTCGCGACGATTTAAAAGACGCACTCGGATGCCTACGCCATGGAAAAACAAGACTGCCGTCGCCTCACCGATTTGCAGGACGAAGCACTATGGCGAGCAACACGTCACACCGTGCTATCGCCACGCGCCGTCCATGATCGCCGGATCATCGACATCGGCCGCAGCCGTAGCCGCCCTATCGAGATGCTCAACGGCCAGCCCACGAGTGTGTCCATCCACGTCTGAACGTTGACGCAGGTCATCGTCTGACTTCTCGGAGGCCCGCTCGGCCGATTGGTCTGTCATCTGGACGCCTTCCCATCTACGACATTGCTGTGTCGCGTAGGCCGCTACTCATGGACGTCAACATCAAGAGCTTGCACAGAGGGCGGCGTGGAGAAACGATGCTATGGGATACGCCTCGCCCCCGGCGGCACGCGAAAGGGTGGGCTCGCCATGGAAAGGCAACCAGCAATGGAGTTCCAAGACCGCGGGAGTGCCTACCTCGATCGAGTTCTAGCCGATCCCGAGCGCGCGGAACGCGTCACCCAGATCCGCCAGCAGATGCTTGCTGACGATTGCGCTTATCGAGCTGATCAGCGAGCAACGCAGGACTAGTGGTGTCAGGTGGCCTCGGCCCACTCTGGGTGGTGCTTGTAATCTCAATGTCCGACCTCTTCCATGCTTGGGCGCGGCTGGGTTGTATCCGCCACTTGTTTGCCGTGTGTCAGGCCCCCGTCGGGTGCCCCACGCGGTCGGAAGTTCAGCTCACGAGTTGTCGGACCACGGCCCTACAGTGGGCCGCGAGGTGACGCGGAAGACATCCCACAGATGCCAACACGCCACACGCAACGCAGGACGGCGCAACAGACTTTCGACTAGGCTAGCCCTGTGGAGCAGCGCAGCTTGACAGAGCGTCGAAATTGTGCATAGTTCATTTATAGAACATGTGTGCGAGGATGGAGGCACTGAATGAGCTCGACCGCGACTGAGATGCGCGCCGACGGCTTCATCGCGACGCTGCTCGCCGGTCTGGCACTCCGCGACGTGGAAGCTCTGAGCATCCGCGGAACGGAGTTCGACAGTGCAGCAAAACGAGTGTTCGATCTTCTTCGCTACAAGCATGCGCCTGCTCATTCGATCGATCTACGATTCCGTGTATACCTCGACAAAATCTACGGGGACTCACCCGTCGTCAGAGAGGCGCTGAGTCAAGCAGCCCAGAGCGACTTGATCGCCCTTGACGACCCTGAATACCAAAATCTGCGGATCAAACTTAACTGTAAAGAAGCAGGACTCTTGGCCGCACAGCTTCCAGGTGGGGCTGCATTGGCAGAAGCTCTCGCAGACGACTTCCTGTCCGACTATGCGTGGGTGGTTCGCAAGCACGTCCGTAGCAGTCAGTAGAGCACGTCTGCCAGAACATTAACCGCTAGGCCGGTAGCCTCGCGCTATGTCGTCACAGATTGCCGATGTGCTGGCCGACTATAAGGCCAACATAGAGGCCTTGGCTGAACAGCTTCTTGCCACATACGTGGAGCGTTTGGCGTCTGCGAAACCTGCACCAAATGCGAAAGAATTTAATGACCCCGTCTGGGGAACGCTGTATGTGAACGCTTTTGAGGTACTGGTCTTAGATAGTCCGTTACTACAGCGGTTACGGCGCATTCGGCAGCTAGGAGTCGCGCATCTGGTCTATCCGGGAGCGGTGCATACTCGATTTGAACATGGCCTCGGGGTGTCTCATCAAGTCAGCCAACTGGCGGAGTCGCTCGAACGTCATTCGGTCAACGCCCCCGGCCAACGGGAACACAATCGCCTAGACGATTGGCATATTGCAATCCTTCGTCTGGCGGCCATATGTCATGACACTGGCCACGGCGTGATGTCCCATGTGTCCGAGAACGCTCTAGACAACGACGCAACATGCGCTGATATACGCTTAGCATTCACGGACTACCTTGAAGATCAGAAAGTTCGCAATCTTGGCGAAATCGCGTCCTACTTTTTGCTGGGCTCGCCGGCATTCGGAAGAATGCTGACAACAGCGGCTGAGTTAGTCCCGGATGGCCTCCCCGTCATACGCCAGGGCCAATCGCAAGTGGACAAGATTAAGGAGTACCAAACCAAACTACCGCGTCTGATTGTCGGTCAAGCGATTGACGACGAGTACCCTCTGATACACGAGCTCATAAGTGGGCCCTTCGACGCTGACAAACTCGACTACATGTCGCGCGACGCCATGATGTGTGGATTGCCCGTTGTGACGGATATACCAAGGCTGATTCAAAAGGTTCGTTCTCGACGCTTAGGCCAGTCCGAGTTGCCTGCGCCTATAGGTGCAACGGTGAGACAAAATCACAGCTACGTGATGACAGGAATTGCTCGATCAGGAGCACGCACTCTAGATGAGCTGTCGTTAGCTCGGACGCTGATGTTCGATAAAGTTTATCGGCACCAAAAGGTACGGGCCGCCGAGGCAATGGTTGCTGGCATCTTCGACCAACTGTTACAAGTCGCCGGCTCGCCGGCTGCCATGCTTCCCTTCCGCGTCTGCGACGAAGAATTGTTGGGTTTGACGGTTCGCTCAGCTCAGGACCTCTTGGATCTGGACGAGGATCAGATCCAGGACAACACGATCGCTAGGCACATACGGACTGCGGTCGATCTTGCGGAGCGCCTGCGCCGCCGCGAGTTGCTTTCGCGGTGCTTCGCCTTCAGCGAACGGATGCCGCTGGATCCCCACAGGGCAGATGCCGGCCGACCAGCTGCGACCCAGAAGTTGAAAGCGACGATTGAGGACCCACGCCGCCGACTTGACCTCATCCGACTGATTGTCACTGAAGCCGCCGAGATAGCAAGCCTTATAGGAGAACCCCCACCCAACAGCGTCGTCCCCGAGGGCGACGTCATTCCATACGTTTGGATGAGTGCACCTCGGACCACGGACGGTACTGGAAAGGTCGGGCAGATAGGCCATGCGTGGTTGATCGGATCCTCTGAAGAAGAGCTGCGCCAAGCTCGTGACGAGTACGCCGAGACCGACCTGTGGTCTAACTCGTATGTTGCAACACGGGATCTAGGTCTTATCTTCTGCCCGCGAGAAATTCGCCGTTCGATGTACCTCGCAGCCGAAAGCGTTGTACGCCGGGAGTTCGGGCTACGCGTACCTCGAACGATGCTCGCGTTCGCCAAGCAAGATGCAGCAGCGCTGGAGGTGAGCAGGCGCACTCTGGCTAGTAATGGATGGTACGACGGAAAGCCTCACGACCTGCGTCCGACGCCAAATGTGTTAACGCTAGCAAACGCTGCAGCGAGACTAAGGGCACTAATAGTCGAAAATCTTGGCGGTTACCAGGGGCCGCTAACTACCGATGCTAGCGGGGAGGCGCGTACAGAATCCTCCTTACACCCGACCGGGTAGCGAATTGGATAAAGCAGTTCCCTACAGATGAGCTTGCCGAGAGCGCGCTCTGCATGTTGGAGGAGTCCGGCACATCAATCGGTCGTACCTCAATAGTGCCCTCGAAGAGTACCTTCAACAGGACAGCGAACGCGGCCCATCGATCTTGGTCCCTTTCGGGCAGCCAAAAGACTCGTCCAGCGTCCTAACATACATGGTGCGGGATCTGGGCAGCAGATTTGACTTCGAACTCAAACCTATCACTGACGCGGTTTTCATGGATCAGCCCATCATTATGATCGATGACTATGTCGGACGCGGTAGTGCAGGTATAGAAATACTTGAGAACTGGCTAGGAGCGGCGAGCACGCAGGACCTTAATCAAAGTAGGGTCGAGCCACTGCCGTCCCGAGTACGCCCTGAACTGCTCAAAGCTGATATTACGATCCTTTTTGCAAATGGGAAACAAGAGGGCGCCGACAGCCTGAGCAATCGAGCCGCAGCACTGGGCTTTGAAAACTTGAAAACTCACATCTACAACACAGATATTCCGTCTCTTCACTCACCGGCTATTATCCCGGATGAGGGAAAGCGCTCTAGGTTAATCGACTTCTGCCGTATCCAAGGCGCTAAAGCCATCATGGAGTCCGGAAAGTCGGAGGCCGTAAGTGAAGAGCGTGCGCTCGGATATGGCAACGACGCGCTACTTCTTGTTGGATCATTTAACACCCCGACGGCGACACTGACGTGCATTTGGAAAGGCAGTAGCGTCTGGACACCGCTACTACCGCGGCTTACAAAAAACTAAGGAGCGAAGGTGGAGATAATCAAAATAAGAAGACTACAAACTTCCACTAGAAATGGGTTCGTTGCATAGCTTGGCCGAGACTGAAAGGGGCACGGCCTTGGTCCGCGTTGCCGTGGCGTGACTGATTCCGGTGTTCTTCGTGGCGAGCGGGCTTGTTCTACCGTGCCTTGCGCCGTGCCGTCAAAAATAGATGCGCTGCATCGCGTCGAGCGTTAGCACGAGCGCCAAGATACGGCGCGACGCCGGCTAGCACCCCTAGCGTCGCCCCAAACATCGCGGGCAACCCGCCTGAGAAGGAACCGACCACGAGGCCACCCACCCCAAGACCTCCGGGCGCCGCCATCTGCCACCAGCGGTCCGATATAGACGACTTCTCCAGGCGGTGCGAGTGTCGCTTGCCAGGGTGATGGGACCACCTGACCTGAGTTGGGTCACTTTGGTCAGTTTTGTAGGGTGGCGGTGTCTTGAGCTGCGGTGATGTCTCCGCTTAGTGCCCCTGCTAGGCACTAATTTGGGTCAGTAGGCTGCCTGGATGGTGTGGATTCGGCGGGTGCGCACGGCCTCGGGCGCGACCGCGGTCCAGATCGCCGAATCCGTCGATGGCCGCCGCCGGATCGTGCGCCATGTGGGCTCTGCGCGTGATGACGCCGAGCTGGGTCTGCTGCTCGAGGAGGCCCGCCGGCTGTTGGCCGATGACACCCAAGGCGAGTTGGATCTGGGGATCACGCCGAAAGCCGTTCGGGCCCATATGGTTCCACCGCCAGCTGGCATGCTGTTCACCGAGGATGCTGGAGAATCCGCAGTACGGGAGTTGGTGGTGCGGCCGCGGGTGCTCAAGAGCTGCAGCGGGCTGCTGTATGACGCCCTGGCGCAGGTGTATGCCAGCCTGGGGTTCGACGACGCGGTCGGCGATGAGGTCTTCCGTGACCTGGTCATCGCCCGGGTGGTCGAGCCGACCAGCCTGCTCGACGCCGATCGGGTCCTCGCCGAGCTGGGACGTACCTCAGCGTCACTGTCGACCCGCAAGCGCACCCTGCGCCGTGCCCGCGGTGGTGGTTACCGCGACCAGATCGCCGCAGCGTGTTTCGCCCACGCCCGCACCGCCGGTGATGTCAGCCTGGTGCTTTACGACGTCACGACCCTGTATTTCGAGGCCGACAAGGAAGACGACCTACGCCGCGTGGGGTACTCCAAGGAACGCCGAGTGGACCCGCAGATCGTGGTCGGGCTGCTGGTCGATCGGTGCGGATTCCCCTTGGAAATCGGCTGTTTCGAAGGAAACAAGGCCGAAACTCTGACGATCGTGCCGATCGTGAAGGCATTCCAAGCCCGCCACGAGATCACCGACATTGTCGTCGTCGCTGATGCGGGCATGCTGGCCAGCGGCAATCTGCGCGAACTTGATGAGGCAGGGTTGCGGTTCATCGTCGGATCGAGGGTTACCAAAGCGCCCAACGATCTGGCCTCGCACTTCCATTGGCACGGCGACTTCTTCACCGATGGCCAGATCATCGACACCATCACCCCACGCGATCGACGCGGCACCGCGACCAAGACCAGCGACCCCAAGCGCAAAGCCGAGCCCGTCTGGGATCCGGCGACCCACACCAAGTCCTGGCGGGCGGTGTGGGCGTACTCGACCAAACGCGCGGTGCGCGACACCAAGACGCTCAACCTGCAGGAGAACAAGGCCCGCGCGGTCGTCGCCGGCGAGAAAGCCGCGCGGGTACCGCGGTTCATCAAGAACTGCAACGGTTCCCAAGAATTTGACGAGGCGTCGTTGCAGCGCGCCCGCCGCTTGGTCGGGCTCAAGGGCTACGTCACCAACATCGACGCCGCACTGATGCCCGCGACCGAAGTGGTCGCCAGCTACCACGACCTCTGGCACGTCGAGGCGTCCTTCCGGATGTCCAAATCCGACCTCGCTGCCCGGCCCATGTTCGCCCGCACCCGCGACGCCATCGAAGCCCACCTGACCATCGTGTTCACCGCCCTGGCCGTCAGCCGCGAAGTCCAGACCCGCACCGGCCTGTCACTGCGCCGATTCCTACGCACCCTCAAACCCCTGCGATCAGCCACCATCGACCTCAACGGCGTCATCGCCACCTACCCGCCAGCCCTAAACACCGAGGTCAACGCAATCCTCAACGCACTGAACGCCGAGAATTCAAGGCACTAAGCCAAATGACCCAACTCGGGCCAGGCGGTGCGAGTGTCGCTTGCCAGGGTGATGGGACCACCTGATTGCCAGGGGGATGGGACCACCGTGGCGCGTTATCGAGGATGCTCGTCGGGTCCCTCTGGGTCAAGCTGACCGGGTCGGGTGCGTTGGCGGTAGGACGGTCCTTCGATGACCAGGGTGTGGGCCGCAGCGGTGAGTCGGTCGATGGCTGATTGGGCGAGCAGGGTGTCGGCGGTCATGGTCAGCCATTCGGCGGGTTCCCGGTTTGATGTCACGATGGTGGTCTTGGTTTGGTGGCGTTCGACGACGATTTCGTAGAAGTCGCTGGTTTCGGTGGCGTCGAGGGGTCGCAGCGCGAAGTCGTCGATGATGAGGACGTCGACGGCCGCCAGTCGGCGGATCTCGGCGTCGACGGTGTGGTCGAGTCGGGCGGCGCGTAGCCGGGTGAACAGTTTGTCGGATCGGGCGAACAGGACGGTGTGGCGGCGACGAATGGCCAAGTGCCCCAGTGCTGTTGCCAGATGTGTTTTGCCTACGCCCACGGGCCCGAGGATGATTGCGGACTGTCCGGCGTCGAGGAATCGTAGCGAGGTCAGGTCGCCGAGCAGGGTACGGTCGTAGCGCAGGTCCTGTTGTGCGGTCCAGGAGTCGAAGCGCATCGTCGGGTCGAGTCCGGCTTTGGCCGCCCGCAGGGCGGCTGATCGGGATTCGCGTCGGGATACTTCGTCGGCAAGAAGTGTTTCGAGGAATCCGATGTGGCTGAGTTTGTGCTGGCGGGCCAGTGCGGCCCGTTCGGGCAGGGTGTCGGCCAGGGCGCCGAGCTTGAGCGCTTTGAGCAGTCGGAGCAGGTCGGCGCCGACCGGGTCTGCGGCCACGCGGTTGGTAGTGGTCATATCAGCAGGTCTCCTCGGAGTCGGCATTGGCGATGACGGTCAATGATGTTGAGGTGGTGCCGAATTCGGATGGATCGCGCGAGAACCGGGTAGCGGTTTGGCCGACGGCCAGCGGCAGTGCCGGGATCGTGTTCTCGGTGGCGCGCTCGAGCATCGAGGCGATCTTGTTGACCGAGACGACGTCGAGATCCAGTGCCACCGAACATGCCTGCTCGACACGCTGCGCGCCGTAACGGCGCACCAGGCCCTGGAGTCGGTAGACGGTGCGCATCCGCGTCCACGGCAGCGGATCGTCGAGGATGCGTTCGGCGTAGATCCCGACGTTCGGGCCATAGGCGGCGCAGGTGGCGATCAGCGTCGTTAAGTCCCGCAGCGCGTAACCGACTTTGTGTTCGGGTAGATCAGCGCGGTCGGTACTGCGGCCTCCCGCAGGCTGACGAGGATGGACTTTGACCAGCACACCGCGGTGATAGAACTTCACCAGCTCACCGTCAGCACGCACGTCGAGGGTGTGCCCGATCCACTGCTCAGGAAGCGAGTAGAGGGCTTTGGCGACCTCGGCGTGGAAGTCGCGGTGCACCTTGACCGCTTTGAACACCGGCACGTCGTAGGCCCCCGGCACCGCCAGCAGCAGCGGTTGCTCCTCGGTGGTGAACACCTCCACCGGCCGTGCGCAGGTGGTGCCGTGGATGCGGGTCCCGGCAGTACGAAGACACCACACGGTGACAGCCTGCTGCGCCTGCTCAATACTGGCGAATGTTTCACCGTCCCAGAAGTTTCGGCGCACGTACTGCACCGCACGCTCCACTCGCGGTTTGTCCTTTGGGGAGCGCACCCGAGCCGGGTCGGTGAGGAACCCGACATGACCGGCGTAGTCGAGCCACCCCTGGGTGAATCGGGGATTGACCGCATCAGCGGCGGCGATCACCGGCTTGAGGTTGTCCGGGATCAGCACCGCGAACACCCCTCCGAAGAACTCCCACGCCGCCTGACATCCGGCGATCACCGCCACCAGGGTCTGCGAGTAGGTCAGCCACACGAACATGTGCCGGGAGTAGACGGCGGTGAAGATCAGCGCGTGCACCTTGCGGCGCCGCCCACCATCGGCGTCGGTGAGCATCCCGAGGTAGCCGAAATCGATCTGGCATTCCACCCCGGGATCCCCGTCGGCGACCCGCACCGTGGTGTCCTTGCGGCCGAAACCGCAACGCTCACCGGCGAATCGGTTCAACGTGCGATACGGCACCACGCACCCCTGACGGGCCAGCAGGGTCTCGATCTTGGTGATCGTCAACGGACGCTGCTCACCCTCGCCGGCCACCCACGCGGTGATCTGGTCCTCGAACCCCAGCAGCTGTTCCCACGCTGCGCCGTGGCCATCCGGGCGTACCGGGCGCACCGCGTCGGCGACAGCCCCGATCAACCCGTCATCGACGGCCTCAACGCCGTCGCTGCGGTGCAGACCAGCCGCTTGCGCAGCCTCGACGTAGCGGCGCACAGTTTTGCGGTCCACGCCGCAATGCGCGGCGATCGTGCGGTAGCCCGGTGCCGGTAGCCCGGCGACCCCCAGCCACACCCGCAGCACTTCCCTGATCTCGTTCACACTGACCTCCCGAAAAGCCATGCCCGCCGCCTCCGTGACTTCGACCGTCACGGCGATCAAACGAACAGATGAAGGGACCACCGACGCGACGCGCCGGTGGTCCCATAACTGGCAATCCAGGTGGTCCCATCACCCTGGCAAAATCAGCTCACACTGGTCCCATCCTCCTGGCAGACGACACGAGGTTGCGTCTAGCTGATGAGCCAACGCCGTCAATACGTCAGCTTGTTCGCCAGGAGTCCGTGCTGTATGTCGGCGTCGCCTGAAAACTAACCCCGTGTCGGCGGGTGAATTTTGACCCCCTTCGTCTGAGTCTCGGCTTACGAGCCGAGAGGAGAAGGAGTGTTGTCAGTGGAGGATTGGGCTGAGATCCGCCGGTTGCATAAGACCGAGGGGTTGCCGATCAAGTTGATTGCCAGGACGTTGGGGATCTCGCGCAACACGGTGCGGGCGGCGGTGGCCTCCGACGGGCCGCCGAAGTACGTGCGCAGGCCGGCGGGGTCAGCGGTGGATGCGTTCGAGGACGCGATCCGGGCGCAGCTAGCAGCGGTGCCGACGATGCCGGCCACGGTGATCGCCGAGCGGGTCGGCTGGACGCGGGGCATCACGGTGTTCAAGGAACGGGTCCGGGAGCTGCGCCCGGCGTATCTGCCCCGGACCCTGCCGGGCGCACGTCCTATGACGCCGGGGATATCGCGCAGTGCGACCTGTGGTTCCCACCCACGACGCTTCCGGTCGGCTATGGGCAGACCCGGACCGCGTTGCAGTTGCCGGTGCTGACGATGGTGCTGGGGTACTCGCGGTGGCTCTCGGCGATCCTGATCCCGTCGCGGCGGGCCGAGGACCTGTTCGCCGGCTGGTGGAACCTGATCGCCGCGCTGGGTGCGGTGCCCCGCACCCTGGTCTGGGACGGCGAGGGCGCGGTCGGGCGGTGGCGAGCCGGAAGGACCGAACTAACCCGGGACTGCCAGGCATTCCGCGGGGTCCTGGGCACCAAGGTCATCGTGCTCAAGGGCGGAGAGCCCGAGCACAAGGGCATCGTCGAGCGCAGCCACGACTACTTGGAGAGGTCGTTTCTGCCGGGTCGCAGTTTCACCGGGCCCGGGGACTTCAACTATCAGCTGCAGAAGTGGCTGAATGTGGTCAACACCCGTCGGCGTCGCGTGTTGGGGTGTGCGCCGACCGATCGGATCGGAGCAGACCTGGCGGCCATGCTCACGTTGCCGCCGGTGGCTCCGGAGGTGGGCTGGCGCAACTCGACCCGGTTGGCCCGCGATCACTACATCCGGCTGGACTCCAACGACTACTCGGTGCACCCCGCGGTGATCGGGCGGCGCATCGAGGTGATCGCCGACCTGGACCGGGTGGTCGTGTTCTGTGACGGCAAGACCGTCGCCGAGCACGAACGGGTGTGGGCGTGGCATCAGACGATCACCGACCCCGAGCACCGTGAGGCAGCGAACCAGTTGCAGCACAACAGGGTCAGTGCCTTGCGCCCAAACCGGGAACACGATGACCCGTTGTGTGTCGAGCAGCGGTCGCTGACTGACTACGACACCGCCCTGGGTATCGACCTCGGTGACGGCGGGTTCGCCTCATGACCGCCAAGACCACCCGGGCCGCGACATCGACCAACCGGGATCTGACCGCCGAGATCGCCTACCTGACCCGCGCCTTGAAGGCACCCACGATGCGCGAAGCGGTGTCACGGCTGGCCGAGCGGGCCCGAACCGAATCGTGGACCCATGAGGAATTCCTGGTGGCCTGTCTGCAGCGCGAAGTCTCCGCCCGGGAGTCCCATGGCGGGGAGGGCCGCATCCGGGCCGCGCGATTTCCGTCACGAAAGTCTCTCGAGGAGTTCGACTTCGACCATGCCCGTGGCCTCAAACGGGACCTGATCGCCCATCTGGGCACCCTGGACTTCGTCGCCGCCAAGGACAACGTCGTGTTCCTCGGCCCACCGGGCACCGGCAAGACCCATCTGGCGATCGGGATCGCGATCCGGGCCTGCCAGGCCGGCCACCGAACCTTATTCGCCACCGCCTCGGAATGGGTGGCCCGCCTGGTGACGGCGCTCACTGAAATTCCCCACTGACGCTCATCGAAATTCCCCACCCGTGTGGCTCCGCCGAGAAGGGCGGGCCTCCTTCGATGCTGCTGGTGTCTAACGCCTGCAGCACTGTCCGAAGGAGGCCCGCTTTCTCATGCTCACATGGGAGGACGATGTGGAAGTACATGCCCTACGCAAGCGTGGTTGGTCGATCTCGGCGATCGCCCGCCACACCGGTTTCGACCGTAAGACGGTCCGCAAGTATCTGGCCGGTGGCGGCACCCGGGGTGCGAGCCCGCCCCGACCCGGATCCGTTTGATCCGTTCATCGACTATGTGGTCGCGCGGCTGACCGAGGACCCGCACCTGTGGGCGCGCACCCTATTCGACGAGCTCGAGGACCTGGGGTTTCCGCTGTCGTATCAGAGCTTGACCCGCAACATCCGCGCCCGGGATCTACGTCCAGTCTGTGAAGCCTGCCGCACGGCCACCGATCGCCCGAACGCGGTGATCCCGCACGCCCCGGGTGATGAAACCCAATGGGACTGGCTGGAATTGCCCAATCCGCCGGCATCGTGGGGCTGGGGCAAGACCGCACATCTGTTGGTCGGGTCGCTGGCGCATTCCGGTAAGTGGCGCGGCTTCCTGGCGGCGAGCGAGGATCAGCCGCACCTGGTCGCCGGGCTGGACCGCGTGGCCCGTGATCTCGGTGGCTTGACCCGGGTGTGGCGGTTCGACCGGATGGCCACGGTCTGTGATCCCGGCAGCGGCCGGGTGACCGCCTCGTTCGCTGGGGTGGCCAAGCACTACGGGGTCTCGGTGGCGATCTGCCCGGCCCGGCGCGGCAACCGCAAGGGCGTGGTGGAGAAGGTCAACCACACTGCGGCGCAGCGCTGGTGGCGCACCCTGGCCGACGAAGCCACCGTCGAGATGGCTCAAGCCAGCCTGGACCGCTTCGCGCGGGTCCGTGGTGACACCCGGCTGCGGGCCACTGCCGACGGGCGGTCCTCGGTCGCCGTAATCGCCAAGGCCGAGCCCCTGCACCCGGTGCCGGCGCAGGCGTATCCGGTGATCGTCTCCGAGGCTCGCACGGCCTCGCGCCAAGCGCTGGTGTCCTACCGCGGCAACCGCTACTCGGTGCCACCAGAGCTCGCCGCCGCCCAGGTGGTGGTGTCGCATCCGGTCGGGGGTGAGTTCTGCGACATCGCCACCACCGGCGGGATCGTGATCGCGCGGCACCGGATGGCCGCTGACGGGCTCGGGGTGATGGTCCGCGACAGCGGTCATGTCATCGCCCTGGACGCCGCGGCCATGGCGACCGCGGCCACCGGGCGTCCACACCGCCGCAAGGAACGCATCCCACCCGGCCTGGCCGCCAAAGCCGCTGCCGCACAACTACTTCGGCTCGCATCTGACGATCCCGAGATATCCGAGACAACAACGCCGTCAACCGATTCCACCGTCATCGACCTGTCTGCCTACGAGCGGGCCGCCCAACGAAGGACCATCCAATGACCCCCACCCCACGCACCAAGAAGACCACCACGACCACCGATGAGACGCCGTCGGCATCGGCCAGCAGATACCAACAACTGCGCTCCCATCTGGCCGCGCTCAAACTGCACGCCTGCGCCGAAGCCCTGCCCGCGGTACTCGACGAAGCCAGCTCCGAGGGACTGTCGCTGACCGTGGCACTCGAACGGCTGCTCGCCGTCGAAGTCGAGGCCAGCACCGCCCGCCGACTGGCCGGCCGGCTGCGGTTCGCCTGCATCCCCACCCCGGCCACCCTGGCCGACTTCGATGTCGACGCCGCCGCGGGCATCGACCGCAAGCTCATCGACGAACTGGGCACCTGCCGCTATCTGGAATCAGCGACCAACATCCTGCTCATCGGCCCACCGGGCACCGGAAAGACGCACCTGTCGGTCGGATTGACCCGTCCCGGCGTTTCCGGAGACTTCCGATCTTGGGAGGATCTGGGTTATGGGACGTGTCAGCAAGTACCCCGAGGAGCTTCGTGAGCGTGCGGTGCGCATGGTCGCCGAAGTCCGCCCGCAGTACCCGTCGCAGTGGGCGGCGATCACCGCGGTCGCGGGCATGTTGGGAATCGGCACCCCGGAGACGTTGCGGACCTGGATACGGCGTTCGGAGGTCGATACCGGCCAGCGGCCGGGGGTGACGACTCAGATCGCCGAGGAGAACAAGGCGCTGCGCAGGGAGATCGCCGAGCTGCGTCGGGCCAATGAGATCTTGAAGGCAGCGGCGATTTTCTTCGGGGCCGAGCTCGACCGGCCCGGGAGACGGTGATTCGGTTCATCGCCGAACACAAGGACCAGCAGGTGGCCGGCCCCGACGGCGGGGCCGGACTGCGCTGGGGTGTCGAGCCCATGTGCGCCGTGCTCTCCGAGCACGGCATGCCGATCAGCCCGTCGACGTTCTACGAGTGGATCGCCAAGACACCGACACGGCGCCAGGTCCGCGACGCCGAGTTGGTCGAGATCATCACCGCGGCAAGGGAAGACCGCAAGACCGGGAAGTTCGTGCAGACGTTGGGATCGCGCAAACTCTGGATCTGGTTGCGTGGTCGAGATCACGATGCGGCGCGCTGCACCGTGGAGCGGGTGATGCGTGAAAACGGTTGGGAGGGTGCGCGTTACGGATCTAAGCACCGTACGACCGTCGCCGACGACACCCACGTCCGATACCCCGACCTCGTCGACCGCCGGTTCTACGCGGCTGCACCGAATCGGTTGTGGGTAGCCGACTTCACCTACGTCTCGACCTGGATGGGGTTCGTCTACGTCGCGTTCGTCATCGACGCCTACAGCCGTCGGATCCTCGGGTGGCGGGCCGCCCGGACGATGACCACCGACCTGGTCCTCGACGCCGTCGAGCACGCCTTCTTCACCCGCGCACAGGACGGAACCACCAGCCTGCACGGGCTGATCGCCCACAGCGACGCGGGCAGCCAGGGCGGATTCAACTGGTCGTCGCAACACCTTGATCACGGAGGTGTGGTGTGGCCAAGCGTAAGGACGCGGAATCGGTTGGTAGGCGACGGCAGTGGGCGGCTGACCGTGCGTTGCGGCCTGCGATGCGCTCACCAGGGCGCCCGGACCCGTCGCGGTCGGTGCAGCGTCAGTTTTGGCGGCTGATCGCCCAGGGTGTCTCCACCGACGACGCAGCCGCAGAGGTCGGCGTGTCGACACCGGTGGCGACCAGGTGGTTCCACCACGCTGGCGGCATGACGCCGATCAGTCTGGATGAGCCCACGGGCCGGTATCTGTCGTTCGCCGAGCGGGAGGAGATCGCACTGCTACGCGCCCAGGGCGCCGGGGTGCGTGAGATCGCCCGCGAGATCAAGCGTGACCCCTCGACAGTTTCGCGGGAACTGCGGCGCAACGCAGCCACCCGCAGCGGCACGCAGGTGTACCGCGCAGGGGTGGCGCAGTGGAAGGCCCAGCAAGCAGCAAAGCGCCCGAAACCCGCGAAACTGGCAGTCAACCCGCAGCTGCGTGAGTACGTGCAGCAGCGGCTCGATGGCAGTGTCCGCGGACCCGACGGCACCGCCGTCGCAGGTCCGCAGACCAAGGCCTGGAACGGCCGCAACAAGCCGCACCGACAAGACCGACGGTGGTCGACAGCATGGAGCCCGGAACAGATTGCCCACCGCTTACCGCTGGATTTCCCCGATGATGAGTCCATGCGCATCAGCCATGAGGCGATCTATCAGTCCTTGTTCATCGAGGGGCGTGGGGCGCTCAAACGGGAATTGGTCGCGTGCCTGCGGACCGGTCGTGCGCTGCGGGTCCCGCGGGCCAGGACACAGAACAAACCGCAGGGACATGTCACCGCGGACGTCGTGATCAGCAAACGCCCTGCCGAAGCCGCCGATCGCGCAGTTCCTGGGCATTGGGAGGGTGATTTGATCATCGGTGCGGGCCGGTCGGCGATTGCCACCGTGGTGGAACGCAAGAGCCGCTCGGTGATGCTGGTTCACCTTCCCCGCCTCGAGGGGTGGGGTCTGGCGCCGCCGGTGAAGAACGGGCCGGCGCTCAGCGGCTACGGCGCCGAGGCGATGAACGCTGCCCTGATCGCCTCACTGGCACAGCTACCCAAGCAGCTGCGTCAGACGTTGACATGGGACCGCGGCAAAGAGTTGGCCGCGCACGCCCAGTTCACCTTCGACACCGGAACGAAGGTGTTTTTCGCCGACCCGCACTCGCCATGGCAGCGGCCTACTAACGAGAACACCAATGGCGTTCTGCGTCAGTACTTTCCGAAAGGCACCGACTTATCTCGATGGTCGGCTCAAGACCTCGAAGCGGTCGCACTGACGCTCAACAACCGACCCCGAAAGGTCCTCGGCTGGAAGACTCCGCCGAAGTCTTTGCCCAACAGCTACACTCACTCCAACAACCCGGTGTTGCAACGACCGATTGAACCCGCCCAGTACACCTCGGTGGCCTTCACCCAGCGGCTCATCGACGAAGGCGTCGATCCCTCGGTCGGCTCGGTCGGCGACGCGCTGGACAACGCCTTGGCCGAGACCACCGTCGGGTCCTTCAAGAACGAGGTCATCCGGCGCCAAGGCCCCTGGCGTGACGTCAACCAGGTCGAGTTGGCGACCGCCGAGTGGGTGATGTGGTTCAACACCGAACGCCCGCACGAGTACCTCGACGACTTCACCCCCGAGGCCGTCGAGAAGCTCCACTACGATCACAGACGCATCCCACCGAAGGCGGGATGAATCAACGAATGCAGTCTCCGGACTCGCCGGGACGGGTCAGATTGGCACGCGCTGCAGCACATGCTGGCTACCGGACCTACTTCACCACCGCCGCCGACCTGGCCGCTCGGTGCCACCGCGCCGCCATCGAAGGCCGATGGGCCACCACCATGCGGTTCTACGCCGGCCCCACCCTGCTGGTCATCGACGAGCTCGGGTATCTGCCACTACCGGCGGAGGCCGCCTCAGCACTGTTTCAGGTTGTCTCCCAACGATATTTGAAGACCAGCATCGTCATCACCACCAACCGAGGCGTCGGCGCCTGGGGCGACATCCTCGGCGACACCACCGTGGCCGCCGCCATGCTCGACCGCCTGCTCCACCGCTCCGTGGTCATCAACCTCGACGGCCAGTCCTACCGACTCCGAGACCACCACGACGCCGCCGAAACCATCCGCCGAACCACCACCGGCACCCGCCAACCACTACACTGACCGCTGCTCACAGGTGGGGAATTTCAACGAGCACACCTGGGGACTTTCGATGAGCGCCGTCACTGGCGGAGGCTCATCACGCCGGGCGGCTGCAACAAGAACTCGTCCGGCTCGGGCGCTACCCGCTGCTCGTTATCGATGAGGTCGGCTACATCCCGTTCGAACCCGAAGCGGCCAACCTGTTCTTCCAGCTGGTCTCCAGCCGCTACGAACGATGCCTCCCTGATCGTCACCTCCAACAAACCCTTCGGCCGCTGGGGCGAAGTCTTCGGCGACGACGTCGTTGCTGCAGCCATGATCGACCGCCTGGTCCACCACGCCGAAGTCATCGCCCTCAAGGGCGACTCCTACCGCATCAAAGACCGCGACCTCGGGAGAGTCCCGGGATCGACAACCGAAGAATGAACACCAAGGGGGTCAATTTTCAACCGACGAAAAAGGGGTCAATTTTCGGCCGCCGTTGACACTGTAACTAGCGAGGCTCTTAAGAGTCGCCGCAGGTCGTCAACGGCTTGCTCGTTCTGAATTATTTTGACGAGGTCGGGGCGGAAAGATTCGGGAGGTGGGGGATGTCGGCCCACATTGCGGCCTGAGCAGCTGTGTTGCCGCTACTGCGCCCTCGACGGTCGAGGAGCCGTGCTTCGAACATCGACGCTGACACGTAGTCGGAGCCGTAGACGTCTGCCGTGACGAGTCGCTTGGCCGTTCGCTGCACGTAGAAGCTGATTGCGGAGTCTGACACCTGCTTGATCCACGGGTTGTAATCGTGTGCTGGGTCATAGGATTGGAGCATGCGGGATGTGAATCGCCCGTCGCCCGCGCTCAGGGAGTCAGGGTCGATATGGCTGTAGAGCCAAAACTTGTCGGCGTACATCGACAGATCGTCTTTAGCTCGCACAAATAGGGCTTCTCGTGCAGTCGGGCCTTCGAGAATGAGCTGGTCCCTAACCCAGGAGACGAGCGCGGCATCTTCTAAGTCGTGGTTGGTGAGCTTGATAGATGCCGCACCGCTCAGAGCAATCGCTGGTCCGATAGGCACCGGGATCACCAGTCCTGCACTGAGGAGTTTGCTCAGTTTCAGCTCGTTTTCTGCTGCCCTCCTTAGGGATCTGTTTTGTGGACCTCCCAAAAGCACCTCGAAGACGCGATCTGGCATCACCACGTGGTCTGCCAAGAGCAGGGTGCGGCCGAGGAACTTCGCTGGATCGAGCTCTTGATTCCAGAGCATCGACGGTTTCGGAGCTTTCTGAGCGAGAGCGCTTACCGTCCGGATTGATTGCGCTGCCAGAAGGAGAATCCCATGCTTGACCTCGTCGCTCAGCTCCGAATCATCGGTACTGAGTGATGTCAGTCTGCTTAGGACTTCGATTCGAAGTCGCCCGAGATCGGGGGGAGACAACACTTGACCAGCAGATGCGGCAACCTCAATGAGGTGCGAGTCCCAATTTGTGTATTTGACAGCTCTGGCAGCCAGCTCAGTCTCGACGATCCTGAAGGGGCTCCGCCCTCCGGGACAGTGATCGCATCGCCGGCCATATTCACGGTCGGGCTCAAGAAAACGCTGCCCTCCAAGTCGGGCGGCAGCGGTGCGCCCGGCTGCGAGCCGGGGCGGTGATTGCCATGACAGCGCTTGTATTTCACACCCGATCCACACCAGCACATCTCATTGCGACCCAGCGGCGCCAGCGGATCCACGATTGTCACCCTTTCTTATTGGTCATTTGACCCACCGTCTGCCTCAACCTCAACGTCAGGCGCAAAATTCTGGGGTTGTTCCATAACCTGCGCATCGACTCCAGCTCGTAGTCGTCCAACGGTCTTTCGCCGAAGTGCGCGAATAGGGTTGTATCCCAAGGTCGTACCTTGTCATGGCGTGGAGTCAGCATCACTGCGACCGTTGTCGCATCGCTTCGTCGGTCGGGTTCTAGGTGCGTGATCCATTCGTGGTGGCGCAGCATGCCCCATAGTTTGAACGCGTACCTATGCCGGTCGGTGAAGTGATTGCAGACTGCGTATGCCAGATGAAGGTTGTTGACCGTCCCTCTGTGTGACGACCACGGCGGGGGTGATCGTCATTGAAGTTGTCGAAATCCCGGGTCGGGGACGGCGGTCGTCTGCATCATCAGCGTGCCCACGAACGGACCCCGCGCTGGTCTGCTCGCGCAGAGTCCATTTCGGCTCCGGCGCGATGCCGAATCCCGAGATCGTCACAATCGGTGACGGCGGACGCGTCGATTCTGCGGTCGCCCAACACGAACTGACCCTATCCCGGTTCCCGGGTGATAGGTAAGGCTGGTGGATCATGGACTGGCTCTGCGGTGATCGTCGCGCGCACCGGCGAACTGGCCGAGAAACTGCTCGCCGCCGGCGAACTCCGCTGCCCGCGGTGCCGCGACGGCCAGCTGACTTCTTGGGGCTACGGCAGGCGGCGCTCCGTGCGCGATCACGACGGGACCACGATCACGGTGCGCCCCGCCGCACGCGATGCCGGTCCTGCTCGTCAACGCATATCGTGATGCCCGCCGCTCTGCAGCCACGCCATGCCGACACCACCGCAGTGATTGGAACAGCATTGCTGCACAAAGCAAATGGACTCGGACACCGGCGTATCGCGGCGACCATGGGGCGGCCGGTGTCCACCGTGCGCCGCTGGCTTCGCCGACTACCGCCAGAGCACCTGGACCGTCTCGCACGCGACGGGACCGAGCAGCTGCTCGCCCTGGACCCCGACACGTTCACCGCGCTGCGCTACCGAGGGAACATGTTGCACCACGCGCTGTCGCTGTTGTCGGCAGCGGCCTACTGGGACCGCCGCCGCTACGCCCTCGGTGAGCCGCCGTGGACCCTGATCGGGATGTACCACCCGCGGCCGCCTTCTGGCGCCACCCGGCTGACCCTCCGACGTCCCCGCGCTGCCGCCGGGGGCATCATCACCATGCCTGCCGACAGTCGTCACCATGACGACCACCGCGTCGCCGCGACGATTACCCCGTCACAATGCAGACCGACCCCCGAAATCGTCTGCATCCACAGTGACGCCATCGTCTGCATCCTGAGCGACGGCCAACAAAGGTCGGTCTCGCCGAGTAGATAGCGTCGAAAATCCCAACGGGTGGTGCCGATGTCGACCCGGGGTGCTTTGCTCATGTTGGTCAACAGCAGTCGGCCAACAACGGCGCGCTCGGCTACGTAAAGCTTGTCCTGAGTTGGGTCACTTTGGTCAGTTTTGTAGGGGTGGCGGTGTCTTGAGCTGGGGTGATGTCTCCGCTTAGCCTGGATACACCGATTAGGTGGCGGCCTGGGTGGGTTGAAACAGCGAAATGCCCTGTCGTGGTGGGAGAATGAGATTTGTTCAGGATCCAATTCAGCCACTACGAAGGGCATCTCGTAGATGCAACTATCTCACACTCGGCCCGTCGCGGCGGCCCGCTTCGATGATCCGAACCTGGTGTCGTGCGCCGGACTGGTCCCGATCACCGCGTTGGCGCAAGAATGCGGTCTGGCCGCGTTGGCTGATGAGCACCTCACGGTGCCCACGGACAAGGGCTCCAACGCGGGGGCGAAGGTGAGCGCGCTGGTCGCGGGGATGGTCGCTGGCGCGGACAGCATCGACGATATGCGCCTGCTGCGCCACGGCGCGATGCGCACGGTGTTCGACCGTCCGTATGCACCCTCGACGCTGGGCTCGTTCCTGCGGGAATTCAGCTTCGGCCACGTCCGCCAACTCGACGCCATCGCGGCGCGGGTGCTGGCGAGCCTGCACGAACGCACCCCGGTGCTGGCCGGCATCGACGGCCCCGTGCTGGTCGATCTCGACGACACCATCATCGAAGTCCACGGCTACAGCAAGCAAGGATCCGGTTACGGCTACTCCGGAGTCCGGGGTCTCAACGCCCTGCTGGCCACGGTCACCACCGGTCAGTGTGCTCCGGTGATCGCCGCCCAACGCCTGCGCAAAGGCTCGTGTGGCTCCCCACGCGGAGCTGCCCGCATGATCAGCGACACCCTGTCCACTGTGACACGGCTGCGCTCACCCGAGGCCACCAGCAAGCCGCTGGTCCGCGCCGATTCGGCGTTCTACGGTCACCGCAGCGTGGGCGCGGCGCTGCGCGGTGGCGCCGAGGTGTCGATCACCGTGCCCTGGACTCGAAAGTCAAGGCTGCGATCGCGGCCATCAACGATGATGCGTGGACCTCGATCGAGTACACCGACGCCGTCTACGACGAAAACACCGGCCAATGGATCTCCCGGGCCGAGGTCGCCGAGATCGGATTCACCGCGTTCAGCTCCAAGAAAACCCACCAGCAGGTCCCGGGCCGCTTGGTGGTACGCCACATCCCCGACCTGAACCCCACCAGCGATGGACAGGCCACCCTGTTCGACACCTGGCGGTTTCACGCCTTCTTTACGACCACCGATCTGGACACCGTCACCGCCGACAAGACTCACCGCGGCCACGCGATCATCGAACAGGTCCACGCCGACCTGAAAGCCTCCGCGCTGGCCCATCTACCGTCAGGCCGGTTCTCGGCCAATAGTGCATGGTTGGTGCTGGCGGTCATCGCGTTCAACCTCACCGCGCCGCGGCCACCCTCACCGGCCCCACGCTGGCCAAGGCCCGCACCGCCACCATCCGCCGCACGCTGATCACCGTGCCCGCACGCATCGCCTCCTCGGCACGACGGCTGACGTTGCACCTGCCGCGCAACTGGCCCTGGGAACACGCATGGAACTTGCTGTTCGGCAACCTCTTCGGCCGATATCAGCCGCTCACGGCCTAATCAGACCACTCCCTACCGGCCTTCGACGCGAAACACCAACAGGAACAACCCGATACCGAGATCGGGCGATCAGCCACGCCCACTGGGACCTATACATCAGCTCAAAGCCTCACAACCAGGATTCAACCCCACACCAACCGCCGATCGGTGTATCCCGAGAGCTTAGTGCCCGTGCTAGGCACTAATGTTGCAGGTCAGTAGGCTGCCTGGATGGTGTGGATTCGGCGCTCGTTGCGCACGGCCTCGGGCGCGACCGCGGTCCAGATCGCCGAAGTCCGTCGATGGCCGCCGCCGGATCGTGCGCCATGTGGGCTTCTGCGCGTGATGACGCCGAGCTGGGTCTGCTGCTCGAGGAGGCCCGCCGGCTGCCCTTGGCCGATGACACCCAAGGCGAGTTGGATCTGGGGATCACGCCGAAAGCCGTTCCCGAGGCCCATATGGTTCCACCGCCAGCTGGCATGCTGTTCACCGAGGATGCTGGAGAATCCGCCAGTACGGGGATTGGTGGTGATTGCGGCCGCGGGTGCTCAAGAGCTGCAGCGGGCTGCTGTAGGACGCCCTGGCGCAGGTGTATGCCAGCCGGGGGTTCGACGGCGCGGTCGGCGATGAGGTCTTCCGTGACCTGGTCATCGCCCGGGTGGTCGAGCCGACCAGCCTGTCTCGACGCCGATCGGGTCCTCGCCGAAGGCTGGGGACGGCCACCTCAGCGTCACTGTCGACCCGCAAGCGCACCCTGCATAGCCGTGCCCGCGGTGGTTGCGTTACCGCTGACCAGATCGCCTGCAGCGTGTTTCGCCCACTTTTCCCGCACCGCCGGTGATGTCAGCCTGGTGCTTTTACGACGTCACGACCCTGTATTTCGAGGCCGACAAGGAAGACGACCTACGCCGCGTGGGGTACTCCGCTGAACGCCGAGTGGACCCGCAGATCGTGGTCGGGTTGCTGGTCGATCGGTGCGAATTTCCCTTGGAAATCGGCTGTTTCGAAGGAAACAAGGCCGAAACTCTGACGATCGTGCCGATCGTGAAGGCATTCCAAGCCTGCCACGAGATCACCGACATTGTCGTCGTCGCTGATGCGGGCATGCTGGCCAGCGGCAATCTGCGCGAACTTGATGAGGCAGGGTTGCGGTTCATCGTCGGATCGAGGGTTACCAAAGCGCCCAACGATCTGGCCTCGCACTTCCACGGCACGGCGACTTCTTCACCGATGGCCAGATCATCGACACCATCACCCCACGCGATCGACGCGGCACCGCGACCAAGACCAGCGACCCCAAGCGCAAAGCCGAGCCCGTCTGGGATTCGGCGACCCACACCAAGTCCTGGCGGGCGTGGTGGGCGTACTCGACCAAATGCGCGGTGCGCGACACCAAGACGCTCAACCTGCAGGAGAGCAAGGCCCGCGCGGTCGTCGCCGGCGAGAAAGCCGCGCGGGTACCGCGGTTCATCAAGAACTGCAACGGTTCCCAAGAATTTGACGAGGCGTCGTTGCAGCGCGCCTGCCGTTTGGTCGGGCTCAAGGGCTACGTCACCAACATCGACGCCGTACTGATGCCCGCGACCGAAGTGGTCGCCAGCTACCACGACCTCTGGCACGTCGAGGTGTCCTTCCGGATGTCCAAATCCGACCTCGCTGCCCGGCCCATGTTCGCCCGCACCCGCGACGCCATCGAAGCCCACCTGACCATCGTGTTCACCGCCCTGGCCGTCAGCCGCGAAGCCCAGACCCGCACCGGCTTCGTCACTGCGCCGATTCCTACGCACCCTCAAACCCCTGCGATCAGCCACCATCGACCTCAACGGCGTCATCGCCACCTACCCGCCAGCCCTAAACACCAGAAGTCAACGCAATCCTCAACGCACTGAACGCCGAGAATTCAAGGCACTAAGCCAAATGACCCAACTCGGGCCAGAGCACCTGGACCGTCTCGCACGCGACGGGACCGAGCAGCTGCTCGCCCTGGCCCCCGACACGTTCACCGCGCTGCGCTACCGAGGGAACATGCTGCACCACGCGCCGTCGCTGTTGTCGGCAGCGGCCTACTGGGACCGCCGCCGCTACGCCCTCGGTGAGCCGCCGTGGACCCTGATCGGGATGTACACCCGCGGCCGCCTTCTGGCGCCACTCCGGCTGACCCTCCGACGTCCCCGCGCTGCCGCCGGGGGCGTCATCACCATGCCTGCCGACAGTCGTCACCATGACGACCACCGCGTCGCCGCGACGATTACCCCGTCACAATGCAGACCGACCCCCGAAATCACGTCTGCATCCACAGTGACGCCATCGTCTGCATCCTGAGCGACGGCCAACAAAGGCCGGCCTCGCCGAGTAGATAGCGGCGAAAATCCCAACGGGTGGTGCCGATGTCGACACGGGGTGCTTTGCTCATGCTGGTCAACAGCAGTCGGCCAACAACGGCGCGCTCGGCTACGTAAAGCTTGTCGAGCAGGTGCAGTACAAACAAGCGGTCTGGTTCGTCGCCGACCCGTCGGCTTTCCGCAACGTCTTCGAGGATCTGGCGATACATTCGCACCCCGTATTCGTCTGCTGCGCTTGCCGGTTCAAGTGGCAGTGTCGGTCGTGAGGTGCGAAGCTCCGGGTCGTTGAGGCAGGCCGGGATGCCAGATCGTTCGAAGTCCGGTGGCGTCCGTTCGTCGGCAAGTGCTAGCTCGTAGTAATGAGTGGCGTGCTTGCCAGGCGCTACAACATGCCCGGCGATGCGATGCAGGTAGTCCACGACGGCGGTCGTCGAACGCAGTTGATCGAACAGAAACTCCCATTCTCTCCTCAGGATGACGACGTAGGGGATCGGCACCGTTTCTGAATAGAAGGACACGTTGTCTGGGGGTGTGTCATGGTCGATGATCACCACGCCGACCCACTGAATCGCATTACCGTCGACGGTGATTGACCGACCGCGTGCGTTTGTATGCGCAATGGGTCCGCGCTGAACTGTCCTGACGGATCCGCTTGTCTGCCGCGCTCCTCTCTTGGCCTTCTTGGCGATCCATTTGCGCTCACGATCGTCAGTTGTGGCCGCGTTGGTCCTCGCTCTCACTTGAATGGCTAGTCCGCGAGCACCGCTGATGACGGTTCCGTCGCCGACTTCTCTTGTAGCATCAGCCACGTTGAACTGTTTCAGGCCTGAAGACGAAATCCGGAAGGCTCCATTGGGCTGCTGAGTCACGACTCGCATCCTCGGCCGCTACACCACGATTTGCGGCCGGATCGAGATCGCCGGCCATCGGGACCATTCTTCGTCCACAGATGTCGTCGGGTCGCTGAACCAGCATGATGAGGTCGTCCCCTGAACGATAGGTTGCGAGACCAATGTCGGATCGAGCAAGGCCTGCCTCGACATCAGGGTTATCGCTTGTGTCTACTCGCGCCCACATAGGATCGTCTTCGGCTGGGATAAGCCGAAAGTGGCTATCATTGAGCGGTGCCCGGAGCCCCACCGAACGCTCGAAGGCCACGATGAGCTCATGAATCGCTCGTAGGAGTTCGCGGCATTGGACACTCATGTTGTCGTCGGGGCTGTCGGGCCAGGGCTCGGTATTGAGGATGGCATCAATGGCGATATTGGGGGTGCACTGCGGTGAGGTACCCGGAGGCACACGGAACGTGGTGACCAGATGCGAATCGACGAGCACCCCATCGGGGTAGGTTTGCAACTGAGTGACTATCGCCGGTGGATCTATTTCCAAGGCGGGGAGCGTGGACTCAACCCAAAACGCCGCTAGGGGACGGGCTTCCGGTTGTGGTGCGGGCGTCGCGAGGCCGTACAGGCGCGTCACGACTACGCCGAATCGTTGATGAGCTGGTTTGATGGCATCAGCCCAGTAGTAGGGCTGGAACTGTTCGATCAATTGGATCTGATCAGGTCGCAGCTCCCGACAATGCTCCCGACTCAACGAACGCAAGAAATTCAGATTCTGGTACCGAAAAGCGGGAGGTGCTCGATCTGGGGTGGGCCCAACGGGCTCCGAGACAATCTGCTCGGTGGCGTGCAGTGCTTCGCGTGCGCTCGTCATCAGCGCATCGACGAACGCGCGGGTATGCAGCTCCAAGTCGCGGAGTCGGTGACCCTCGCATTCATCAATTAGGACGTCGACAATGTCCGGCTTCGGCGCCATCGACGTGAACGTTGGCTCTGAACAGATCCGTCGCGACCAGATCGTTCCACGTGCTCGCCGCTGGCGCGTTCTGCTGGTGATATGTCGCGTCGTCGAATGCTGATCTATGTTGACTCGAATTGGGTACTGCGGGCCTCTGGCGCTGTGTCTTCGACATCC